>DAOPZB010000091.1:0-6988 GCA_035353195.1 Methanothrix sp.
GAATATATTGCCGTATCCTCCAAAGACGCTAAAAGCCACATAAAATCCCACGAATAGAAAAGCCACCAGCTTGACCAGGGATTCAAAGGCCACCACTGCGACCAGCCCCTCGTGCCTCTCCATGGGATCGAGATGGCGCGCCCCGAAAATGGCGGCAAAGGTGCCCAGGAGCACAGCCACCACCAGCTTGCTCTCCACGGGATAGCCCAGGATTATGTGCTGGCCGCTCAAAATCTCCAGGGAAGCGGAGATGGCGATGAGCTGCAATGCCACGTAGGGCGTCACCATGATAAGGCTTAATATCGCCACCACTGCGCCAATGGCATAGCTTCTGCCGTAGCGAAAGCTGATGAAGTCGCTAATGGAAGTCAGGCGTCTCTCTTTGGAGACGCGGATCATCTTTCGTATGATGATCCATCCCGCAGTCATGGCCAGGATGGGGCCCAGATAGATGGGCAGAAACTCGAGACCGGTCGAAGCCGCCCGGCCGATGGAGCCGTAAAAGGTCCAGGCAGAGACATAGACGCAGAGGGAGAGGGCATAGACGTAGGGATTGGCGACTATGCTCCTGCCGGATAGCTTGCGGCGGTCGGCGTACTGGGCTATGGCGAAGAGCAGCAGGAGGTATAGCACCATCACCGTCAGGGCGATATGCGAGCCTATCATCAGGAATCCCTCCGCTCGAAGATGAACAGGGCTAGGATGAGCAGCATCCAGACGCAGGCTACATAGACCAAAATGCCCGGCATGCCCATGATGCTGTAGTCTTTCCCCAATTCTATGAGAGGCCAGTTGAAGAGCAGCCACCCGACCACGAAGAGATAGGCCAAGAACTCCTTCTGGCCGAGCAGATCCCGCAAGGATGATGCCATAGCTAGCAAAAAATTATTGGCCTTACTCTTATTTGGCTTTATCTTATCATCATGGCTTTTATATCATGAATTCCAACTCGCGGGCGTGAGACGACTTGATCCTTAGAACTCATTATTCAGGCGATATCAATGCGGATATGGACGGCAAAGAGGTCACACTGGCCGGCTTTGCCCACGAGACGAGAGACCTTGGCGGCATAGCCTTCCTGGTGCTGAGGGACAGAAAGGGCCTGGCCCAGATCACTCTGGTCAAGAAGCTGCTCGGAAAGGAGGCCTTCAAGAGCGCTCGAACCATAAGCCGGGAGAGCGTGGTCATGGTGAAGGGAGTTGTCAAGGCCGAGGCCAAAGCGCCCCGCGGATATGAGATCCTTCCCACGGAGATCACTGTGCTCAATCCCGCTCAGGTGCCTCTGCCCCTCGATCCCACTGAGAAGGTGGAGTGCGAGCTGGACACGCGCCTTGATGCCAGGTTCATGGACATCAGGAGGCCCTGCGTTCTGGCCGCCTTCGAGATCGAGAGCGCCGTGGTTGAAAGCCTGAGGAGCTTCTTCTATGGAAAAGGCGTGACAGAGGTATTCACTCCCAAGATCGTGGCTGCGGCTACTGAGGGAGGGACGGACCTGTTCCCCATCTCCTACTTTGAGAAGGAGGCATTCCTGAACCAGAGCCCTCAGCTCTACAAGCAGATGCTCATGTCCGCGGGAATGGACCGGGTCTTTGAGATCGGCCCCATATTCCGGGCGGAGGAGCACGACACTCGCCGCCACCTCAATGAGGCCATATCCATCGACCTGGAGGTCAGCTTTGTCGATGACAAGGCGGTCATGCAGATCCTGGAGGAGGCGGTGGTGGGAGCATACCGGCATGTGGCTGAGAGCTGCAAATATCAGTTGGAGGTCTTGGGGCTGGATCTGGCGGTCCCCAGCCTGCCTTTCCGGCGCATCACCTACACTGAGGCCCTGGAGCTGGCTAGTGAGAAGGCGGGGGTCAAGATGCAGTGGGGAGACGACCTGGATACGGAGACGGAGAGGTTTTTGGGGGAGAGCATCGGCGAGCACTACTTCCTCACCGACTGGCCTTCCTCCATCAAGCCCTACTACACCCTGCCCTACGAGGATAAACCGGAGGTGTGCCGGGGATTCGACCTCATGCATCCCCGCATGGAGCTGGCCAGCGGCGCGCAGAGGGTGCATAGTTACGATCAGCTTGTGGGGCGCATCAAAGACAAGGGGCTCGACCCGGACGGATTTGAGTTCTACCTCAAGGCCTTCCGCTACGGCATGCCGCCCCATGCCGGATGGGGGCTGGGCCTATCCCGGCTGGTCATGACCATGCTCAAATTGGAGAACATTCGCGACGCTGTGATCTTCCCGCGCGACAGAAGGCGGCTGGTGCCCTGAGGGCACAGGCCGCTCTCCAATAAACTTCATTTTAATTTTTTGTTAAACTCCCATCTGCCTCTGTGCCTCTGTTCCTCTGTGGTTTAGTCAGTAAGTTGCCGACGATTGTGCCTTAATGCTACTGAACAAAACCACAGAGGACGGCCATTCCTCTTTTGTCCCCCATATCCTTGAAAATGAACCTCAGTTCTTTGTGCGTCCTTTGTGTGCTTTGTGATCTTTGTGGTTAAATTTCCAAGCTATATTTAATCATTACGTTTTCTACTGAATAACCAAAAAGAACACAAAGCGCACAGAGAACTCACAGAGATTGCATTTTCGTGCCACACGGAGGCACAGAGGCGAGATACCAACCTCAAAGTCAGAGAGAAATTTTAGAAATAAATATATATCTAATGTCTGCGAATTAACTCTCAAGAAAAGAGAGGATTCTCATGATAAATAGAGATTCATTGCGAAAGAGGCTGAAAGCCGCAGCCATCGCCGCCATGCTCCTCATGCTGGCGGCCTGCTGTGTCGCGCAGGTTCCGTCCAATGAGACTGCTCCCGGCAACTCCAGCCCTCCGATTGAGTTGGGGGCCTATGCCGCAGAGGCCGGCGACATCGCCCAGCCGGCCATCAAGGCCCCTGAACTTGTATCCCCCTCCGGCATCCTCAACACCGGGGCTCCCACCTACGTCTGGAAGTCGGTTGCCGCCAGCCAGTACTACTGCCTGGAGGTGAGGGACGACCGGGATGCGGTCGTCCTCAGGCTGTGGTACAATGCCACCGACCTTCCCGTGGGGCCCACCTGTTCGGTAACTCCGCTCCAGGTCCTCAAGGGTGGGGACTACACCTGGTGGGTGCAGAGCTGGAAGTGCGGCGACAACAAATGGAGCCGGGAGATGCAATTTTCCGTCTGCTCCTCAGGGGCCTACCCCGCCAGGGCAGCTTTAGTCTCTCCCAAAGACATAACCGGCAGCAAAAGCCCGACATTCGTTTGGAAGGCGGTGGACGGATGCACTCAGTACTGCCTCAAAGTGGCCAATGCTAACGATCAGAACCATCCCCTGATTGAGGAATGCTATGATGCCGAGGAGGTTATCTCCGATGACCTATGCTCCATCAATCCAGGACTTGACCTAACTTCAGGAACCTATCGCTGGTGGATTAAGACCAGGAACTGCAAGGGTGACGGGCCCTGGAGCAATTACTATAGCTTCAAATATCAGAACAAGCCGCCGGCAAAGTGCACACCGCTCTCTCCCAATGGGCTCGTCTCCACAGCCACACCGCTCTTCATCTGGACTGCCGCCCCGGGGACGGTGCAGTATCATCTCCAGCTTGACAACAGCACCACCAGGATCCTGAACGAATGGTACGATGCCGCTGCCGTGACCAAGGGGTCAAGGTGCTCCGCCTTCCTGCCCATCGCTCTGCCCGATGACGATGCACTCTACAGCTGGCGCATCCGGGGAGAGAACGATGCCGGAAACGGCTCCTGGAGCAGCTTCAAAGGCTTTGAGACCGTCTGTGCCTTTAAAAAGAAGAATGCCACCATCGTCGCAGAGAATAATTCCCTTAAAGAAGAGAAGAATTAAGGCAGGCCGTTTGGGCCGGCCTTCCCCAAAATCAATGGAATAAGATCTACTCCAGCTTCTGGATGCCCATCTTTTTGACCTTGGGCTTCCAGATCTTGTCAGGCATCCAGGCAGGGGCTCCGGCCGGCTTGTCCACCTGTACTCTCTCTCCGGTGAAGATGTGCACCTTCTTGGTTCCGCGTTCCCTCAGCTTGATTTCGGTGTAGCCGCGGTTGGCAGCCTTCAGGGCGGCCTGTCTGGGCGATTTTCCTGTGAAGACTCCGATCTCATTTCCCTGCGCATCTCTCAGGGCGAAATTTCTCATCTCAGCCACGATAAATCCCTCCTTGGGATATGTCTATGGCTCTCTGATTCGGTATATTAATTTAATCCAATAGTACGGCAAAAAGAGGCTTCAGGGACGGCAGGAGACTGCTGCAATTGCATTTGTCGGGCTGGAGGAAGCATCAACAAAAAAGAGATAATAATAAAAGAAATTTGGCAAAAAGGCAGATTTATTTCCAATTTGCCAGCATATCAGGCGGTTTTTCTCTCTTTTGCCAGCCGCATCTTTTTCGGCCCGGTCGTCGCCAGGCTGGCTGTGACATAGGCGGCTGCGCCACAGAAGAGCCCCACAAAGACGGGATGGATGAGGGGGTTGCCGTAGAAGTTCCAGGCTACGACGGAGAAGAATGAGGCGAGCAGGCTGGCCACAAATCCGGCTTCCGTGCCCCGGTCCCAGTAGAGGCCGAAGATGAGCGGCACCAGGACGGAGCAGGCGATGACTCCCATGCTCACCGACACCAGAGGCACAATCTGCTGGGGGACGTCCACTGCCGATACGGCGGCGATGAGCAGTATGGCCACGCCCACCACCCTGGTGAGGCGGAGGGTCTTTTTGTCGGATATCTCGGGGCGCAGGTAGCGCAGTATGTCCGAGGTGAGAGATGTGGTGGTGACCAGCACAATGGCGCTCATGGTGGACATGGCTGCGGATATGGCTGCCAGGAGTATGACGGCGTCAAAGCCCGGAGGGAGCAGCGCCTTGGCCAGGAAGGGCACCAGGCCGTCCGGATTCTTGAGGAACGGTGCCAGGTCGGCAGCGCTGACCGCTCCGTAGGCCAGGATGCCGAGAGAGAAGACGCAAACGGCATAGACGGCGATGGACAGCGGCCCGTAGATGCCGGCAAAGCGCACCACCCTTCTGTCTTTGGCCGAGAAGATCATGATGAGCAGGTCGGGCAGAGCCAGCAGGCCGAGGCTGATGGAAAAGGCCATGCCCAGGGTCTTTTGCCAGGGGACGTTCAGCCCATTCATGCTCAGGACGGCATCGGGGATCCTCTCCCATATCTGATTGCCCCCGCCGGCGGAAAAGAGCTCCCCGTAGAGAAGGGCAGCGCCCGCCAGCATGAGGATTCCCTGGATAAAGCCTATCCAGATGATGGCCGGCAGGCCGCCGATGGCATAATAGACGGCCACAATGGCCACGGCGATCATCAGGCCCTGGAGGTATGTGACGCCGATCAATCCCTGGAAGAGGGTGGCGCAGCCCTTGAAGATGGGAACCAGGTAGACGGTGTAGAGGATGAGCATGATGGCTGCCAGTATCACCTTGCCCCGGGGGGAATTGTAGCGCTTTTCCAGCAGTTGAGGCACGGTTTTGGCGTCGTACTTTTTGGCCATAGCCCAGATCCTGCCTGCCATGAGCCAGGCCAGGCAGGCAAAGGCCACGTGGAAGAAGGAGCAGAAGACCACCCAGGGCATGCCGGCGGCGAGACCGTAGCCGCCCCCGCCCAAAAAGGAGGCGGCGCTGAAGTAGGCGGCGGTGTAGGCGATGCCGATGACCGCCGGATAGGCGATGTTTCTGTCCGATATGGCGAAGCCGGAGAACGTGCCCTGGCGAAGCTTGAGAGAGAGCAGGACGATGAGGGCCACATAGGCCACCAGGAGAATCTGGTTAATCATGGTACCTCCGCATGAGGACGAAGAGGGTCAGGGCAATCATGGCGGCGATGGCGATGAGCAGCGCAGTGTACGGCAATGGCACAGTATTTGTTCCTCCCATGTACTGATTTGTACGTTGATGTGCTTTGCAGTACAATGGTTTAAAAATGTTTCCCCACGTTCTCATCCTTGCAGCCGTCTATTTCTTCCCCAAAACCGACGGCAGGCTGCGCTCGATGGCCGCCAGCAGCTCCTCGATTCTCACCGGCTTGGAGACGTAGTCGTCCATCCCCGCCGCCAGGCACTCCTCCCGGTCTCCCTTCATGGCGTGGGCGGTCATGGCGATGATGTAGGGCTGGCGGCCCGGCTGGCTGCGAATGAGCCTGGTCGCCTCCAGTCCGTCCATCTCCGGCATCTGCACATCCATGAGCACCAGGTCGTAGGGATGGTTCTTGAGAGCCCCCAGTGCCTGCCGGCCGTTGGCGGCGATGTCGGCCCTAAATCCCAGCCTCTCCAGAATGCGAATGGCCACCTTCTGATTGACGGCGTTGTCCTCGACGAGCAGTATCCACAGGCTTATCTTGGGCCTGCACGTCTCCAGAGCGGCAAGCCCGCCGGCCGGGATGCCTTCCCGCCGGGCCGGCCTGGCGGCAGGGGCGGCTTCATCCGGGGCCGCTTCGGCGCTGATTGTGAAGTAAAACGTCGATCCCCTTCCCGGCTCGCTCTCCGCCCAGATCCTGCCTCCCATCAACTCGGCCAGGTTTTTGCTGATGGCCAGGCCCAGGCCCGTGCCGCCGTACTTGCGGGTGGTGGAGGCATCCACCTGGCTGAAGGACTGGAAGAGCCGGCCCATGCGATCCCCGTCTATTCCTATGCCCGTATCTTTAACGGCAAAAAGGATCTTCTGCAGGGGTGAGGATTTTGCAGACGGCGGGACGGAGGAGGCGGCGGACGGGTCCAGGGACACGCTCACCGAGACAATCCCGGCATCGGTGAATTTCACGGCATTGCCCAGCAGGTTGACCAGGATCTGACGGAGGCGAATGGCATCGCCCGCAATCCTTTTTGGCACAATAGGATCGATGGCAAATCTGACAATCAGCTCTTTTTTCGCGGCTGCCTCGGCCACCATATTGACCGACTCCTCCAGGCACTGCTTCAGGTCAAACGGCTCTTCCTCCAGGTCCAGCATGCCCCCTTCGATCTTGGAGAA
>DAOPZB010000092.1:0-6935 GCA_035353195.1 Methanothrix sp.
CATCCTTCATCGCGACCCGGCCTTCATGCCGAACTCCTTCAATACTTCGCCGATCTCCTGATAGGCCAAAAACAGCTCGTCCTTCAGCCTCTCCCTCTGCTCCAGCCTCGGCTCGGCGGACAGCCAGATCTGGCTCTCGTCTCCCCTCACCATCTTCACGCAGGCCAGCATATCGGCCTGGGAGAGGCGGTAGACGATATGGCTTCCCGTGGGCGTGAACCAGAGTGGGTGCTGCTGTGTGAGCCTCTGCACAAAGCCCTTCCAGGGCAGCGCCTCCCCGCAGCCGGCCCCCTCCCGGCAGGAGTGGTCCAGGGAGAGGTTGAGGTGGGCCCTCTCCCCGACGGTCTTCTCTTCGATGCCCGGGACGATCTGCTGGTAATAGGCGCTCTCTCTGTCGGCGCGGGGCAGATCGCGACCGAATAGCCTTTCCGCCACGTCGGAAAAGAAGGGAGCCAGGCGTATCTCCGGCTCGGGTGGCGTGGCCAGGGACACGGCTATGAAGAAAAAGGCGCTCAAAGCCAGGCCCACCAGCACTCCATGCTCTGTGAGCAGCGGCGAGATGCTGTCCAGGGGCTGTCCCAACCACAATTGCTCATAAGATACAAGCAGTATCTGGCCCCCGCCTCCGGCCACCAGCGCCGCCATGGCCCCCCAGCGCGTGGCCCTCTTCCAGTACAGCCCGCCGATTATGGGGAAGAAGTAGGACGCACTGCCTATGACTGTGGCTATGATCACTGCGTCCACGATGCTGGTGGCATTGAGGGCGATGGTGGCCGATATGCCGATCATGACCACCACCAGGGCCCTGTTGATGATCCTCATCTGCTTCATGGTGGCCGACGGAAGGAGATACCTCTGAATCAGGTCGCGAGAGATGCAGGAGGCACCGGACGTGGCAAATGTGTCTGTGCAGGACATGGATGCCGCAGCAAAGCCTATGGTGAGCAGCGCCAGCAGCATGGGCGAGACATTGTCGCTGATTATCTTGAGGTAGAGCATCTCCGCCTCCACCTCCCCCGCCGGGCGGGGATAGAGCACAGACAGGCCTATGGCTGTGATCAGGCAGCAGAGGTAGACAAAAGCCAGCAAAAGGCCGCCCAGAAAGAGCCCCTTTTTGGCGGAGGGCTCGTCGCGAGCTGCCCAGATCTTCTGCCAGGGATCCTGCTCCGCCACCCAGCCGGGCAGCAGGGCGACTATGAAGACCAGGGCACCGGCCAGACCGCCGAGCAGCAGGGGATTCCACCAGTCTTCGCCCATTGCCGAGGCGGCGGAGAGAAGGCTGATGCCTTTCTCGGCAGACAGATCCAGGGATAGCGACGCCACATAGACTGCCAGGCCCGCGAGAAGTACGTACTGCAGTACATCCGTCCAGACCACAGCCCTAAAGCCGCCCACGCTCACATAGAGAGCGACGGAAACAGCCATTATGGCCACCGCCAGGAAGGGATCTATGCCGAAGAACGTCCCCAAAACCAGCTTGAATCCTATGAAGTCTGTCACCGAAAAGAGTATCATCATAATGGTAACCGCGACGGCCACAGGCGCCCTGATCATGGGATCATATCTGATCTCCATAAGCTCCGGCTGGGTTAAAGCGGGGATGTTTTTGATCCTTCCCGATATGGCGGCGATGATGATCAGGCCGGCGATGTTGGGAAAGACCCAGATCCAGATCGAGCCTATGCCGATGAGAAGGAACAGGCCGGTAGCCAAAAGCAGTGCGCTCGCCGTAATCCAGGCGGAGGCTGAGGAGAAGCCGATGATGATCGGCCCGAGCTCTCTTCCCGCCAGCCAAAAGTCGGTCACTGACCTCTGCCGGCTGGAAAAATACAGCCCTATGCCCAGCAGTACCGCAATGTAGACGGCGAGAAATATCAGGAATAGCGAATAGGCATCCAAAGATTTTCCACCGCTCGCGGCTAGTATTTCGATGTATTTAACATGTATTACTTATTATTTTTTAAAAAAGTAATCCGGCATGCCGCCCAAAGATCAGCAACTACTTAAACGGAAAAGCGGCAAAAGAGGGGATACGAGGTTTACTCATGCGCAGCGATGTCACAAAAGTAGGCAGAGAGAGAGCGCCCCACAGGGCATTGCTCAAGGCCACCGGCCTATGCGACGAAGAGATCCGCCGCCCCTTCATTGGAGTGGTCAATTCATTTAACGAGTTTATACCGGGCCACATTCACCTGGATAAGCTCGGCCAGGCGGTAAAAGCGGGCATTCGATCCGCGGGCGGAGTGCCCTTCGAGTTTCAGACCATCGGCGTCTGCGATGGAATTGCCATGGGCCATAAGGGCATGAGATATTCCCTTCCCAGTCGCGAGCTCATCGAGGACTCCATTGAGATCATGGCCGAGGCTCACCAACTGGACGGGCTGGTGCTCCTGCCCTCCTGCGACAAGATCGTGCCCGGCCACATCATGGCAGCAGGCAGGCTGGACCTGCCGACGATCGTCGTCACCGGCGGCCCCATGATGCCCGGCTTCGCCTGCGACAAGGAGCTTGACCTGATCAACGTCTTCGAGGGCTGGCAGGGTGACGCTGAAACGCTCCTCTCTTTGGAGGAGTGCGCCTGCCCCGGTGCCGGGTCGTGCGCCGGCCTGTTCACAGCCAACACCATGGCCTGCCTCACCGAGGCCATGGGCCTATCCCTGCCCGGCTGCGCCACGACTCATGCAGTCGACGCGCGAAAGGTCCGCCTGGCCAAGCTCTCCGGCATGAAGATCATGGAGCTGGTGGAAAAGGGCATCACCGCCAGGAAGATTGTGACTGCCGCCGCCCTGGACAACGCCATCCGGGTGGACATGGCCATCGGAGGGTCCACCAACACCGTCCTTCATATACCGGCCATAGCCGCAGAGTTCGGATTGGACCTGGATCTCAGCCGCTTCGACGAGCTGTCCCGGGAGACGCCTCACCTGGTCAACCTGCGGCCGGGCGGGCCGCATCACATCCTGGACCTGGACCGGGCCGGCGGAATTCAGGCAGTCATGAGCCGGCTGGCGGACAAGCTGGATAAAAGCGCCCTCACGGTCACAGCAAAGAGCCTGGGCGAAAATCTGGCTGCCTTCCGTCCGGTCAATCCCAAAGCCAATGAGCAGGTCATCGCCAGCCCCAGTGCCCCGGTTCATGAGCAGGGCGGCATCGCCATACTCTACGGCAGCCTGGCCCCGGAGGGCGCTGTCGTCAAGCAGACCGCCGTCTCTGGAGCCATGCTCAGGCATGAGGGGCCGGCTGTGGTCTACGATTCCGAGGAGCAGTCCATGACCGGAATCATGGGCGGAGGCGTCAAGGCCGGCGACGTGGTGATAATCAGGTACGAAGGACCGGTGGGCGGGCCGGGGATGAGGGAGACTCTGTCGCCCACGTCTGCCATCGCCGGAGCCGGCCTCTCCGAGTCCGTGGCCCTCATCACCGACGGACGCTTCTCCGGCGGAACCCGCGGCCCGTGCATCGGCCACGTCTCTCCGGAGGCAGCAGTGGGCGGCCCCATAGGCCTGGTCCGGTCAGGGGACCTGATCCGCATAGACATCCCGGCGAGAAAGGTCGACCTCTTGGTAGATCCTGCCGAGCTGCAGGCCCGGGCCGCATCCTGGAAGGCTCCTGAGCCCAAGATCAAGGGCGGCATTTTAGCCCGCTACCGAAAGTCAGTGACGTCAGCCAGCAATGGAGCAGTATTGCGCTGAATCGCAAAAGGTGAGATGAGATGGCAGGCATAAGGTGCTTTGTGGCGGTGGAGCTTCCCCCTGCCATGCGCGAGGAGATCGGAAGGCTGCAAGCCGGCATCGCGACGGAAGGTCTGAGGCTGGTCAAACCCGATCTTCTGCATATCACCCTCAAGTTCCTGGGCGATGTGCCCGAGGCCAAGATAGGACGGGTGGGGGATGCCCTGGCCGGGATTGCTGCCGCCCCCTTTCCGGTCCATGTCCGGGGCACGGGCTCCTTTCCCGGCAGGAGCATTCGCGTGGTTTGGCTGGGCCTGGAGGGGGAGCTTCAAGAGCTGTATCAAAAGGTCGAGTCTGCTCTGCTGCCTCTCGGCTTTGCCTCCGAGAAGCGTGGCCTGTCCGCCCATGTGACGCTCGGCCGGGTGGGCCAGCCCGATGCAGATATCAGCGAAAGGCTTCGGGCCAAGATGGGGCAGTTTTCGGAAACGGACTTCGGAAGCTTCACAGTGGACCGGTTCTATCTCAAGAAGAGCACCCTCACCCGGGGAGGGCCGATCTACGAGAACCTTAGACAATTCCCTCTCTGAAATCAGGACGGCTGTCCTGGACAGGATAAAGCCGACCCAGGCGGAGAGAGAGAAGATGGCCGAAGTGTCAGCCTCGCTCATGGCCCGCATCCAGGACCTGGCGGGCGAGCGCAGCCTGGCCATAAAGCCCATTTTGGTTGGCTCGGCGGCACGGGGCACATGGCTGGCCAATGACCATGACCTGGACATCTTTTTGGGCGTCGCGCCGGGCGATAACCTGGCGGCAGCCCTGGAGGTGGCGAGAGCTGTTGCTCCCCAGCACGAGGAGAAATATGCCGAACATGCCTACGTCCATGCCAGGGTGGACGGCTACGACGTAGATCTGGTCCCCTGCTATCTGGTGGCTGCTGCCGCTGACCTTCAGTCCGCCGTGGATAGAACTCCTTTTCATGCAAAGTATGTGAGCAGCAGAATTCAGGGCAGGGAGGATGAGGTCCTATTATTGAAGCAGTTCATGAAGGGCGTGGGTGTCTACGGATCGGAGCTGAAGGTGGGGGGCTTCTCCGGCTATCTGGCCGAGCTATTGATCCTGTTCTACGGGTCGTTTGCAAAGGTATTGCAGGCCGCCGGCAGTTGGCGCCCCGGCCAGCGCCTGGACCCGGAGGGGCACGGCACGGCCAAGCACATTGAGCCTCTGATAGTGGTCGATCCCGTCGATCCGGGGAGAAATGTGGCTGCGGCCCTGACCCTGGATAAGATGCTGCTCTTTGTATGCGCCTGCCGCGCATTCCTGGCCGGGCCGGATGTCGACTTCTTCTCGCCCCAGCGGCCAGATCCCTTAAGCGACGAGCAGCTTTCTCTCCTACTGGAGGCGCGGGGAACCCTGCCCATTCTTATAGATTTTGAAGCTCCCCCGGTGGTGGAAGACGTCCTCTATCCCCAGCTTAGAAAGGCGGAGGAGTCGATTTCAGCTCTGCTGGAGCGCAGCGGATTTTCCGTTATGCGCAGCGATATTGCATCCTATCGCGACAGGGCATTGCTGCTCTTTGAGATGGAGGTCTGGCTTCTGCCCGCGGCCGCGCGGCGCATGGGCCCGCCCGTCTGGGAGGCAGAACATCTGGCGAGGTTTTTGGCCGCCCACCCAATGCCGCTCTCCGGGCCCTATATCCGAGAGGGAAAGGCGGTGGTGGAAGAGCCGCGAGCCTATCCTCTGGCTCCGGATCTTCTGAAAGCTAAGCTTTTCGGCCTCTCCCTGGGCAGGCACCTGGGCCCGGCCCTCCGTCGCGGATACGATATATACTGCGGCCGGGAGATCCTCCAGATAAAGGACGAGGGATTTCGCACATTCCTGGCCGGATTCTTTGAGGCCCGCCTGCGCATCGGACTCCTTTAGTCGCTCTGTGCCTCTGTGTCTCTGGGATTTTGTTCGATAACAGTAGGCTCAGTCATGGCTAACTTGCTAACTCAACCACAGAGGCTATGAATCGTCTCTTCACCCACATCAAATAGCTGGGGGCCTTAGATCCGAGCGGAGGAGAGGCTCTTCCAGTACATGCCCTGAATCCGCTTGACCTCTTCGATCCTCCTGGCGGCGTTCTCGTCCCAACCTTTTATCTCCGGCACCTCTCCGCCAAACGCCCTGATCACGGCCACAACCGCCTCCGCCTGTGCCTGAAGGTTGTATCCGCCCTCCAGGGTTGCAGCAATCCTGCCCGGACAGCAGGCGTCGGCGATCTCTTTGACCACCCCTGCCATGCCGGCAAATCCCCTCTCCGTAAGGCGCATTCCCCCCAGGGGATCGTCTCTGTGAGGGTCCTGGCCGGCTGATACCAGCACTATATCCGGCTGAAATTCCAGGGCTATGGGCAGCAGGATCTCCCGAAAGGCCATCAGATATCCCTCGTCGCCCGTCCCGGCGGGGAGGGGGACATTGACTGATCTGCCTTCTGCGCCGTCCTCGCCGACCTCATCCGCCCTTCCCGTCCCCGGATAGTGGGGATACTGGTGAGTGGAGAAGTAGAGAACGGAGGGATCTGAGTAGAATACGGCATTGGTGCCGTTGCCGTGATGCACGTCCCAGTCAACTATGAGCACCTTATTCAGTCCCTGGGCCCTGGCATGCTTCGCGGCTATGGCGATGTTGTTGAATATGCAAAAGCCCATGCCGCGATTGGGCATGGCGTGGTGGCCGGGAGGCCGCACCAGGGCGAAGGCACTGCCGCATTTGCCGCTGCCCCTCGAATCGAGTACCGCATCCACGGCAGCAATGGCTCCGCCTGCGGCCATGAGGGCCGCCCGATAGGAGTCCTTGGAGAGAACGGTATCTATATCCAGGTAGCCTCCCCCTCTCTCGCATACAGCCTTTACCTGATCCATGTACCTTCTCCCGTGGATGGCTGCCACCTGCTCCACTGTCGCGGGCTCGGGGGTCAGGTATTCGACTTCCAGTCGCTCGGATTGTATCCTCTCCAGGATTGCCGTGAGCCTCTCCTTTCTCTCCGGATGGCCGTCGGTCTCATGCAGAAGATAGAGGGGATGGTAAACCAGGCAGGTCTTTGTCATACTCTATGACTGCATCGCGCTTCGTAAAAACTGTTTTGCCAGAGAATAGCATTTATATAGTCGGTGCCGAATGCCAGACTTATCCCTGTAAAGCCCTAAGGTCGAATGCAACTTCCGATAAGGAAAGAACAGCACCAAGATGCTAATAGAGGACCAAAAAAGATATAATAGGGAA
>DAOPZB010000093.1:0-6863 GCA_035353195.1 Methanothrix sp.
TTCTCAATACCTTCTCATGATCATGAAGTCGGCCAGCTTGAGCAGCATCTCCCTGGAGTCCGAGTCAGGCAGCACCTGAAGAGCCCTCTTGCCACGGCCCACCATCTCCTCCGCCCGGGAGCGAGCGTATTCGATCGAGCCGCTCTTCGACAGGGCATCAATGGCCTCCAGAATCTGGGAAGTGTTGGCATCCTTCTTTCCGAATACATCTACGGGAACGCCGTGGGCGAAGGCGTGTATCATGATCAATGTCTTCTTGGCCTCCACCAGATCCCCGCCCTGCCTCTTTCCCGAAACGGACTCCGGAGTTACGAGGTCGATGACATCATCCTGCAACTGAAAGCCCATGCCGGTGAGCTTGCCGAATTCATAGAGGCCGGCGACGGCCTGAGATGAGGCCCCGGACAACAGTGCTCCCATTCCCGCTGAAGCTCCGTATAGAACGCCCGTCTTCTTCTCAATCATCTCCATGTACTCCGCCTCAGACACGCGCTCCCTGGCCTCAAACTCCATGTCCAGCCACTGGCCTTCGCAAATGGCTGTGCAGGTCTCGGAGAGCAGGTTCATGGCCCCCAAAACCTTCTCTGGCTGGGCGGCCGTCATGCCCAGCACCTGAAATGCTTTGGAGTAGAGGGTATCTCCGGCCAGGATGGCTCCGGACTGCCCCCAGATTTTGTGCACCGCCGCCCGGCCCCGCCGCACATCGGCGTTATCCATGATGTCGTCGTGAATGAGCGTAAAGTTATGGATCAGCTCAATGGATACAGCAGCAGGAGCCAAAGGCAGGGATTTGGCCCCGCAGGCCTCTGCCGCTAAAAGCAGCATGGATGGCCGCAGCCTCTTTCCCCCGGCATCCACTAAATGCCGCCCGGCCTCATAGAGCGGCCGGGGATGAACCACGGGAAGCATCCTCTCAATGGCCTCTGTGACAACAGCCGCCCTCTTCTCCAGCTCCGCATTAAGATCCAGGTTAGATGTCATCGCCTTACCTCCAAGTATCCTTCTGTCACCGCTAATCCCAGCATTTCCTCTATCTAATCTATGAGAAGCTCCTGACCGTTTCTCACCAGATGGATGTTGGAGCCTAGCGAATAGCCCGTCTCCTCGGCCATCATCAAGTAGCTTCCGTGACTGACCAGGTTGCCGTGGCTGGGAATGACATGCTCCGGCTGAATCATGCGCAATAGCTCCCAGTGGTCCTCCCGACAGGCGTGTCCTGAGACATGCACATTATCATAAATCCTTCCGCCCCGCATCTTGAGCTTGGTCACCACTGTGTGCCGGTTGGATTCGTTGAGAGGCTGGGGAATGATGCCCGCTGAGAATATGATCCGGTCCCCGGACTCAACCAAATAGTCGGTCTCTCCTCCGGCCACGCGGCTCAGGATGGCTCCAGGCTCGCCCTGATGGCCGGTCATGATGGGCAGGTACTTGTCCTTGCCTTCAGTCATGATCCTCTTCAGGGCTTTGTCCACCGACTTCCTCCTGCCAAAGACGGTCACATCCCCCTGGCCGGCGTAGCCTGTCCTGACCGCCGTTCCCCAGTACTTCTCCATGGAACGGCCGAGCAGCACCGGCTTTCTGCCCATCTTGTGGGCTGCTTCGATGATGGCCCGGATGCGGGCAATGTGCGAGGAGAAGGTGGTGACCATGACCCCGGACTTGGACTCCTCGGTTCCTATGAGCACATCCCAAACCAGGTCCTTGGCGATCTTCTCCGAGGGTGTCTTGCCCCAGATGGAGGCATTGGTGGTCTCGGTTATGAGGGCCAGCACACCCTGCTTGCCGATGGCTCTGAGCCGGGCGAAGTCTGGCGGCTCTCCTAAAGTCGGAGACCTGTCGATCTTGAAGTCATTGGCGTAGAGAATGATGCCCTTGGGAGTGTGAATGGCAGCAAAGACACAGTCCACAATGCTGTGCTGCACGCGGATGAACTCCAGTTCGATGTCCTCCGTCACCTGGAACTTCTCGCCGGCATTCATCACATTCAGCGGATTTTTCACTCCGAAGATCTTCTCGGACTTGATCTCCTGATTTATGAGGTCCGCAGTGAACGGCGAGGCGATTATGGGCGCATGATACTTGTGAGCCAGCTTGGAGATGGCTCCGATATGATCTAGATGCCCGTGCGTACAGGCAATGGCCCTCACAGTTCCGTCAACGCTCTGCATGATGCTGTCATCGGGGATGGCCCCCATGTTGATCAGGTCGGCAGCGTGCAGCGATTCCACGTCTGTGTCCTCGTGAATCTGCACCCTGTCCAGCCGGATGCCCATGTCCATCACAACGATGTCCTTTCCTATCCTTATCGCCGTCATGTTGCGGCCGATCTCATTGTAGCCGCCCACGGCAATGATTGCAATATCCTTCATCTTGCCAACTCTCTATAAGCAGAAAATGCTCTTATGTCGTAATCCCGCATGGCAAGCCACTCTCCGGTCCTTCCTAGAACCACGAGAGGAATCCTCGCCAGCTCGGAAATGCTCTTGCAGCCGGTGAGGAACATGGAGATCCTCAGCGCCCGCAGATATGAATTCATAACCTTTACCACGTGACCCTTGTCTATTGTCGCAGGCCGGAGCAGGGGCAAAGCCGCTCCCGTCAGGCCCGCTCCTAATGCCAGGCTCTTGGCAGCATCAAGGCCGCTCCGCACTCCTCCAGAGGATATCACAAAGGCTCCGGAAGATCTGCACTCGGCAATGCTCACCGGCGTGGGAACACCCCAGTCGGCAAACAGCCTCCCCATTTGAGCCAGCTCCTCATCCTCCTTCTCCTCTGCCCGGAAGGACTCCACCGCCGCCCAAGACAGGCCCCCCACGCCGGAGACGTCGATCATCTTTATGCCGGCACAGACCAGCTCCCTGGCCGTCTCCCGGCAGATGCCCGCCCCCGTCTCCTTGACGATTATCGGTACCCGTCCCGATGCCGCGGTCTTCAGGGCATTCAGAACTCCGCAGGCGTCACGGTCACCCTCCGGCTGAATGCTCTCCTGAAGAAAGTTCAGGTGCACGGCTATGGCATCGGCATCAATCATGCCCGCCAGCCTCTCGATTATCTCCGAGATCTCCGGGCCGGACCTCTTCAGTTGCACTGCCCCGATGTTGCCGATTATGGGGACGTTCGGAGCCGCGTCTCTCACCAGCGAGAACGTCTCCTCAAGGCTTGGATCCTCCAGGGCAGCCCTCTGCGAGCCCACGCCCATAGCTATGCCCAACTCCGATGCCGCCTGGGCCAGACGCAGGTTGATGGATGTGACATCCGGGTGTCCGCCGGTCATGGCGCAGATCATGAAGGGCGCATTCAGATCTCTGCCTAAAAATCGGCAGGAGGTATCGATGTCATCCTCGTCCAATTCAGGCAGAGCCCGGTGCACCAGCGAGATATCGTCAAAGGGCCGGCACAGACCTTCCACCGGCCGGTCCAGACAGATCCGAATGTGATCGAGCTTGCGGCTGGATGTGATCCCGGTCAGGCCGATCCCTCCACGAGGGTTCCTACCTTTTCACCGAGAAGTGCCCGGCGGATGCTGCCTTCCTTTCCGGCATCAAATATCACCGATGAAATGCCGCTGTCCGCCAGCTCCAGTAGCTCCAGGAGCTTTCCCTTCATGCCTCCGGTGACGTCCACTCCCGCGCTGCCGCCCAAATCGCCCTCGATGGCTGAAAGGTCGGCTCTGTTGACGACCGGAATGGTCCGGCCACCGACAAGGACCCCTTCCACATTGCAGCCCACGGCCACCACATGCGCAGAGAGGGCTCTGCCCAGATAGGACACCAACTGGTCTCCGGAGACTATGCCCGCCCTGCGAGAGACATCCATAGCCACATCGCCATGCAAGACCGGCATAATGCCATTGTGGAGCATCTCCTTTATGGGGCCGATGTGAAAGCCGTCGATCCGCCAATTCCGCAGAGTCAGGCAGGAGAGAGGGTGGACGGGCAGGCACGATACGCCTGCATCCCCCAGAGCCTCTACAACCATCTGATTGAGCATAACCACGGAGCCGTGCGTTTCCATCAGCCCCTGCGAACTGAACTGATCCGGCAGGCCGAACCTCCTGGCCGGGATATGGCCGAAGGAGCCCGCCCCGTGCACCAGCACCAGATCCTGGGGGCAGGAGGCGATCTCCTCTGCCGCCCTTCTGATCTCATCGGGCCTCGCAGCCAGATCACGGCTCTTGTCGGTGATTATGCTTCCCCCGATCTTGAGAATTCTGGTCAAGTATCGGCCTCCATTCGGACTCCTTCGCAGCCGGCAACTGCCGGAAAGGCCCTTCCTCTGGCCTGCCGCATGGCGGCGATGAGAGCTTTGCCATTTCCCGGACCGGGCAGGGCAATCATGCAGCCTCCGCCCCCCGCTCCGGTGATCTTGGCCCCCAGCGCTCCGGAGTTCCTGGCCGCATAGACCAGCTCAGACAGCTCCCGGCTGCCCACGCCCAGGGCTTCCAGCAGGCCGTGATTGGCATTCATGAGGGCCCCCAGCTCGGAGAGGTTCTGCTCTTCTATGAGGCCGGCTGCCCTGGAGGATATGGCCCCGATGGCCTGGAATATGGGATTGACCAGATCAGGATAGCGCTCTTTGAGCGCCTGGACCCCGGCGACCTGCTGCCTGGTGTCATGGGGCTTCCCGGTGTCACCCACCACCATCTGCAGAGGCGGAAGGGCAAGGGGCTCGACCTGCCGGCAGACTCTCAGGTAGCCGCCAAAGGTGGCTAAAGCCGTATCCATGGGGCTGCCCAGGCCATTTTGAACCGTTTTTTCAATGCGATGGGAGAGGGCGGCGACCTCCTTGGCCGGGAGATCATGGCCGAGGTGTCGGCTCACTGCGGCCAGGCAGGCCACGGTTATGGCTGCCGACGATCCCAGTCCGGAGGCAGGCGGAATGGATGATTCTATCTTGATGGAAAGATCCGAGGCGTCAAACTCCCTGAGTACCGCCGAGACATAGCGGGCGGCGTGGGAGGCCTGCCGGCAGAGGACCTGCCCGGAGAGGAGGTCCAGAGAAAATCCGCTAACGAATAGGCCCTCCGTCTCAATGAGCAATTTGCCGGGACAATCCAATACTTTTGCCCTGGCTCGTAGGTCTATGGCCCCTCCCAGAGCCGGAAAGCCGGAGACGACGGCGTGCTCACCGAAGAGTATGACCTTACCGGGAGCCGAAGCCGCAGTCAATGACAGCCCTCCTCAGGTGAAGACAACCGCTCCGTACCCGACTACCTGGCTGTAGTCGCCGCTCACGTCTCCGCTGGTGGCATAACTGAGGAGCTTGCCCGTCCTGGCACCGAGGGAAGCAGCAGCGGTGATGGTGGCGGCAATCGGCCCGTAGCCGCAGGCTGTTGCATCGTAGCGATATACTCTGCTATAGAGATCGGAGACATCCATATTCAAAACGGCTTCCAGGAGCTGAGAGTCTACCTTTCGGGCCGTCTCTTGCGGCTCGTAATGGGTAAAGTCGCTGCTGGCAATCACAATGGCTTTGCGGCTGACCTTTTTGGCTGCGGCCGCGATCTCCTGGCCGACCTCCACTGCCGTCTCCAAATCCTGAAGGCCCATGCAAACGGGCAGGATCTTGAAGTCGGCGCCGGCAAATCGTCTCTGCAGAAAAGGAATCTGGACCTCCAGGGAGTGCTCAGGCTGGTGGGCAGTCTCATCGTAATCGATGATGCCCCCCGCCAGGGCATCGGCCAGATCCTGGTCGCTCTCCACGATCCCCAGGGGCGTCTCCCATGAGTCGCGGGAGAGAGCCACCGGGGAGCCGAGGCCGTGATGATTGGGACCTATGAGCACATAGGTCTCTGCTTTAGGCAGGCGAGAATAAACTTCGGCTGCAACTTGGCCCGAATAGACGTATCCGGCATGAGGGACAATAGCCCCAATAACGGGAAGCTCTGCTGCCTCGTGCAGCAAGCCATCGATCTGATGGGCAAGCTGAGCAGAGCTGCCCGGATAGAACTGACCCGCCACCGCCGGACGCCGCATGGCTCAAAACTCCATCTCGAAGTCCGAGACAGTGTATTTGAACCGATCCTCTTCGCCCCTCTCCCGCAGAACCTGACGGGCAAGGAGCCAGTAGATAAGCGTTAGAGCCTTCCTGCCTTTGTTGTTGGTGGGTATGACCAGGTCCACATTGGAGGTCATGTTGTTGGTATCGCAAAGGGCGAGTACGGGAATTCCCACATCTACGGCTTCGTTTACCGCCTGAGCATCGCCGCTGGGGTCCGTGGCTATGAGAGCATCGGGCTCGATGAAGCCGCGGAAGGCGGGATTGGTCAGCGTATTGGGAACAAACCGTCCCACATTGGCCCCGGCACCTATGGCCTTGGCGAACATGGTGGCCGGCCTCTGGCCGTACTGTCTGGCCGAGACGACCAGAATGTTGGCCGGGTCGTACTTGGCCAGGAACTTGGCCGCCAGGCGAATGCGCTTGTCTGTGGACTGGACGTCCAGGACATAAAGGCCGTCGGTTCTAACCCTGTAAATATAGGGCATCATATCATTGGTCTTCTGCTGAGTACCGATGTGCACTCCTGCTGCCAGGTACTCGTCTATTGGTATGAGAGTCTCATATTCTCCCGATACCGTCATCACCTCATCTTCTTCCAACTAATTCACCTACCTAAATAGCGATCGCGTTTTACGGTTATGGGAATTGCGCCCAGGTTCATCTCTTCTAGCGCTATTTCGAGAGGGTCGGTTTTGCCGGTTTCGATCAGCACTGGAGCGCCCATGAAAATTTGCAAAGCTCGTGCTCCTACAATGCGCGCACGTTCGTATCTTGTATATTTCTCGCCCTTCAAATAGCCACCTCTAAAAGGAAGAGTATGATGGGGTTGCTGAGATTCGAACTCAGGTCACAGCGTCCCG
>DAOPZB010000094.1:0-6832 GCA_035353195.1 Methanothrix sp.
TGCCCTCAAGACCCTTTTTCTGGGGATTGGCTTGGCCATAATTCTCTCAATTGCCCTGGGATTTCTATTGCCGGTGGATCCAGCTCTGCGGGAAATATCATCGAGAACCAGCGTCGGCCTGATGGAGATCGTCCTGGCTTTGGCATCGGGTGCAGCGGGAGCGTTATCCTTCACATCGGCAGCCCCAGCGGTTCTGATCGGGGTCGCAGTTGCGGTTGCTCTCATGCCACCTCTGGTTGTCTCCGGTTTGCTTCTCGGTGCAGGTGAATATACTCTGGCACTGGGGGCTTTCTTTCTATTTCTGGCCAATTTTATCTCCGTAAATCTGGCAGGAGTGGTCACCTTCCTGGCCCAGGGAATTGAGCCCCGAACCTGGTGGGAGGCCAGGAATGCAAAAAAGGCTACTATTCTGGCCATCGTCGGATGGATAATAATGTTGGCGATATTGATAATAGTGATCTTCCTTGGAGACCATCAATTGCTCAAGCCCTAATATGCACGGATAATTATGTACAAAAATTACTTATTTTTAGACGACAAAGGGATAAAAATGCCATCATTTCGACATTTTCTGATAGGCATAGCACTGCTTGCCTTACTGGGCTCTTCTCAGGCATCGCTGATCACTGTGGGGCAGAACGGCTGCGATTTCTATCGAATAGAAGCTGCGCTTGACTCGGCCCTTCCCGGAGACACAATCGAAGTGCAGAGCGGAGAGTACAGCGTCAACCTGAACATCACCGTCCCCCTCCTCACTCTGCGGGGAAAGGATACTGGAAATGGCAGGCCGGTTCTGCGAACGGGAAGCTCGACCGCAGATATTCAGTCGCAGGATACGGGCACAACGGAGATGGCCGTCAGGGCTGGGGGAACAGCCATAGCCATCCGGGAGTTCGGCTGCACCATCGACGGCTTTGACATCACGGGGGTAACCTGGCCAGTTCCCTACGGCACAGGCGAGCATAACGATATCATAGGCGATGCAGCCATCAGAGTGTACTCGGATGGAAATGCCATCTCCAACAATACATTTTACGGAAGCGATCTGACTGCCATCGGCCTGTGGAACTGCAGCAACAACAGGATACTCAATAACACCATAAAGGATATCCCCTACGGCTATGCCGTGGAGATGTACAACTCACACCAAAACACCATCCAGGGCAACCGGCTGGTTCATAACGACTGGGGCATCGAGATGCAGAGAAGCGACGGAAATACCATCGAGGAAAATGAGATTGTTGGCAGCATCAATGATGCCGTCCGGGCAGTCCACTGCAATTTTTCCATAGTCTCCGGCAACGTCATCACAGAAAGCGGCTGGGAGAGCGAATACGATGTCAATGGGAACGGCATATCCCTGGTTGGATCCATGGGGCTTATTTCCGACAACCTGATCAGCCGCAATAGAGGATATGGAGTCTTGATTGAGAGCATATTCTGGGACAATTATCCCGCCGATGAGTCTTATGAGAATCTGATCCATAGAAATCGGATAAGGGATAACGGCAGGGACGGGGTGCGCCTGGAGGAGAGCTGGCAGAACTCTCTCTGGGACAATAACATCACATCAAATCAGGGTGACGGAATTAGCCTGGCGCTGAGCCATAACAATACCATTGAATTGAATAACATCACCAGGAACAGGAATGGCATCGTTTTGCAGCAATCCAACTACACTGAGATCGCCAACTCCACGATCTCGGATGCAGATAATGCCGGCATTCTCTTAGTCCAGTATTGCACTGCAAGTCGTATTGCTGCGAACCAGATATCAAACTGCACCCTGGGAATCAATATTTCAGGCGGATCTTACGAAAATTTTATTTATGGAAATAATCTCTCTCTGAATGGACAGCCGGCATGGGACGATGGTGCCAATTCCTGGGATAAAGATGGCATGGGCAACTATTACGGCCATGCCGATTGCAGGGATCAGGACGGCGGCGGCATCTGCGACTCGCCGTACAGCATCCCGGGCGGCTCCAATGTTGATCATAATCCTCTGGCGAGATGGGCGAAGATGATCTGATGATCGAGGAGATTAAAAGCAGATGGCCCGGCAAATTCCGGGAGAAAGAGAGGTTCATCTTCCAGAACATCCATCCCGGCGACAGGATATTTGTGGGCACGGGCTGCGGCGAGCCCCAGCATCTGGTGGCCTCCCTCCTCGAATTCGTAAAGACCCAGCCCAAGGCATTCCTGGATGCCGAACTGATGAACATCGTTACCCTGGGCGTGGCCCCCTACACCGACACCAAGTTCAGGGAAAACTTCCGGCTCAACTCCTTTTTTGTGGGAGAAAACACCCGAAAGGCGGTAAATCAGGCCCGTGCCGACTACACTCCCATCTTTCTCTCCATGCTCCCCGGCCTCATCCGCTCGGAGAGGATGCCCCTCGACGTGGCTCTCATCCAGACCACCCCCCCCGATAAGGACGGAAACATGAACCTGGGAGTGAGCGTTGACATCATGCGGGCGGCGGTCGAAAAGGCCGGTCTGGTGATCGCCCAGCCCAACTCCTTCATGCCTTGCATCGATGGCGACGGCTGGATCGGCATGGATGAGGTGGACTATCTCATCCCCCATGACGAGCCCCTCCTGGAGTATGTGGAGGATGTGCCTGGCGATATAGCCATAAAGATCGGCAGCCATGTGGCCCGCATAGTAGAGGACGGCTGCACCATCCAGGTGGGATACGGCAGCATTCCCAATGCCATCGTCTCCAGCCTGAAGGGCAAGAGGCATCTGGGCGTGCACACGGAACTGCTGGGCGACGGCATCGCCGGGCTGATGGAGGCAGGAGTGGTGGACAACACCGAAAAGAGCCTGCATCCGGGAAAGAGCATAGCCACATTCTGCATGGGCCAAAGAAAGACATTCGATTTCCTGAGGGACAACAGCTCAGTGCAGTTCAGGACCATCGACTACACCAACAGCCCCCTCATCATCGCCCAGAACCGGAAGATGACGGCCATCAACAGCGCCCTGGAGGTCGATCTCACCGGCCAGGCCACGGCTGAGTCTCTGGGGCACAGCTTCTACAGCGGAATCGGAGGCCAGGCGGACTTTATGAGGGGAGCAGCTCTCGCCGAAGGCGGCAAGACCATAATCGCCCTGCCATCCACTGCGAAAGGCAATGAATCCAGAATTGTGCCCTTCCTGCGGGAGGGGGCAGGCGTGACCCTCAACCGGGGCGACATTCACTACGTCGTGACCGAATACGGCATTGCCTACCTGCATGGCAAGAGCATTCGGGAGAGGGCCATGGACCTCATCGCCATAGCCCATCCCGGCTTCCGGCTCTGGCTGATTGAGGAGGCAAAGAGGCTGCATCTCATCTATCCGGATCAGGCCTTCATCCCCGGCATAAAAGGCGAGTACCCCGAGGACCTGGAGGTCAGAAAGGTCACCCGGACAGGCCTGCCCGTGCTCATCCGTCCGGTCAAGATCAGCGATGAGCCGATGCTCAAGGATTTCTTTTACTCTTTATCCGATGAGAGCCTCTATCAGAGGTTCATCTCCGCCAGAAGGGACATTCCCCATGAGATGCTGCAAGGCTACATCGCCGTGGACTACTTCTCCAAGATGGTTTTGGTAGCGGTCAGGGAGGAGGAAGGCAGGGAGACCATCTGCGGCCTGGGGCAGTACGGCATCAACAGCGACTCGTACACCGCCGACGTGGCCCTGGTGGTCAGGGATGACTGCCAGCGAATGGGCCTGGCCGGAGAGCTGCTGGCCTATCTCACCTACCTGGCCAAGAGGCAGGGGCTGCTGGGGTTCACGGCGGAGGTGCTGGCCGGCAATGAACCGGTCTTCCGCCTCTTCAAGAGCATGGGATTTGACTTAGCCAAGAGAAATGAGTCGGGGGTCTATGAGATGAAGGCCATGTTTAAGTAATATTTTTCGTTACCCGTAGGCCTCTTTGATGATCCCAAGAGCCGATTGCTGCACCCGGTCCACCATATCGGCAGGAACGTAGGATCTGGGATTTTGGGAGCGGGCGATGCAGATGAAAGCCGGCCTGGAGACGCTCCTCAGCACCTGGACGATCCCTTCCCGCCTCTTCCTTATGATCTCATCAGGCGGCCCTCGATCCTCATTTCCATATAGCCCGTCCAGATCAAAGCCGATGGCCACGGGAAGCTCGCAGTCCTCCATCTCCCGCTTAAAATCGCTCTGCATTATCCTCCGGGGCTGGGGCGCTGTCTTGGCATTGCATCCATTCGG
Source organism: Methanothrix sp. (assembly GCA_035353195.1). Taxonomy (GTDB): domain Archaea; phylum Halobacteriota; class Methanosarcinia; order Methanotrichales; family Methanotrichaceae; genus Methanothrix. The sequence continues at coordinate 4,231 of DAOPZB010000094.1, forward strand.
GCCCTTGAATCCATTGCATTCATTGCTGCCGCCCCAGACCTGCGGAGGCCCGGCGGCGACTTTTTCCCAGACGATCCATTTTGCCCGGCTGCCGCAGCCTCCGCCGCGGCAGAGCCGGCCTGAATTCTGAGAGTCTCTGACAACCGCCGTCCTGGGAGCGTCCAGGGTCTCCGACCCGGAGACTGTCCCGTAGGCATCAATCCGGTTTTTGCCGGGATGGAAGTGGTAGAGGGCCCCGAGGACATCGTAGTGAAAGGCCGGACAGGTGAAGTTTCCCTCATTGAGGCTATGGCGGGAGTATTCCTGCAGAGCCGGCAGCAGCCTTTCCATGAACTCAAACCTGCCCCACCCTTCCCGGGAGGGCAGAGCAGGGCAGCACTGGAACATGTCGTGATGGGCGTCTATTCTCACGGCAATCAGCCTGCACCTGCGGTTCAAAGCCTCCCGGAACCAGAAGGGAAGAATCTCATTGTGGGGGTCGATGATTACAGTCCGGATACCCCTGACGGATAGTTCAACCGGCCGGAAGATCGGGGTCATGGCAATCCTCTAAACCCTCTATATTCACTATATGCAATTTATGCATGATATAGTTTTTGTCCAATCCGGCAGAGGCCAAACCGACAGTGATAAAGGGCAATAGAATGCAGCTCGACAAAGAGGAGATAGGATTGAGATCTCAATTTCGAAAAGCCTGTGCATGGCTCCAGTTCTGCCTGGTGATTGGCGCAATCAGCCTGATGATCTTTCCCGGACCGGCAATGGGCAGCGTGGTCATCAATGAGGTGGAGGCCAATCCGGCGGGAGATGAGGACGCCTTCAAGCCGGCGGTGACTGCCTGGTTTGAGCTGTACAATAATGATAACGAGGACGTGGACATCGGCGGATGGAGTGTGAACACCTCCCTCAACAGGTCGATTGCCTTTGCCCGGGGCACGGTGATCAAAGGCCTGGATTATTATGTCCTGGACGTCCCTTCCAAATGGCTGGATCACAGAGGGGAGGTGCTGGTGCTTTTCAATGCAACTGGAGCAGAGGTAGATCGGACGGCAGCTCTATCCGATGAGCAGGATGATGAGGGTGCCTGGAGCAGAGACCCTGACGGGCGAGACGCCGACGGCACTGAAGACTGGAAATTCTTGGCAAGCAGCCCGGGATTCTGATAGCGATGGGCTATGAAATCCCGAGCATTAATTATTTACTGTAGGACACATAATACCGTTCAGATTCACTGAGCCGCAGTCGCTCGGCCCAGCAGGTGATAAAATGCATAGACAGAAGTTTTTTTTGATCGCAATGTTATTATCGGCATTGATGGCAGGCCATCCTGTGTACGGCCAATCTGGCAACGAGAGTGTGACAGAAAATCTGAATGCCCTGGTGGAGCAGGACAGAGAGGCCCTCATCAACGCCACCCAGGAGTTGGTGAAGATCAGGAGCGTGAGAGAGGATCCTCTGCCCGGCGCTCCCTTCGGTGAAGGTCCGGCAAAGGCCCTGGACAAAGCCCTGCAAATCTCCTCAGATCTCGGATTTGCTACCAGGAACCTGGACGGCTACATAGGATATGCCGAGTATGGCCAGGGAGACGATTACATAGCCTTACTGGCCCATATGGACGTGGTTCCGGAAGGAGAGGGCTGGAAGTATCCGCCCTACGGCGCTGAGATCCATGATGGGAGGATCTACGGCCGGGGAGCCATTGATGACAAAGGGCCGGCCATGGCTGCGCTCTACGCCCTGAAGGCGGTGCGTGATGCCAACCTCACCCTGAGCAAACGGGTGCGGGTCATCTTCGGCTGCAGCGAGGAGACGGGCGGCCCGGATGTGGAGCACTACCTTGAAACTGAGAAGGCGCCTGTCTCCGGCTTTACCCCAGATGCTAATTTCCCGGCCATCTATGCTGAAAAGGGGATCATTTCCTTTGATCTGGTCAAAGATCTGGCAACTGAACAGACGGGAGACATCAGGATTGTGAGCATCCAGAGCGGGACGGCCTACAACATAGTGCCCGATAGAGCCGTGGCCGAGATCATGGCCTCGAATCCGGATCAGGTAGCTTCAGCATGCAAGAGCTTCGCTGCCGAAAAAGGCTACGATCTCACGGCCAAGCCCGGGCCGGGAAATGTATCCATAACCTCCGCAGGCAAAGCTGCTCATGGCAGCACGCCCTACAAGGGCCAGAATGCGGCAATGCAGCTCTTTGCCTTCCTGGCAACGTTGGACCTCTCCAGCTCGGATATGTCGGATGCCATCAGGTTTGTCGATGCCAGCATTGACATGGAGACAGACGGCCGGTCCCTTGGCCTGGCTATGGAGGATGAGCCCTCCGGAAACCTCACCCTGAATGTGGGACTGGTCAATGCCACAACGGAGCGTATGACCCTCGGCCTGAACGTCCGCTATCCTGTTACATATACCTTCGATGACGTAATGGGCAGGCTCAATCAGAGCCTTGAGGCAACCGGCTTTAGAGTGGAGCTCTCCTCTCAGGTTCAAAGTCCGCTCTATTACCCCAAAGACTCGCCCCTCATTGTGACGTTAACCCGGGTCTATGCGGAGCAGACCGGGCGAAACGAGAGCGCCATCGCCATCGGAGGCGGAA
>DAOPZB010000095.1:0-6815 GCA_035353195.1 Methanothrix sp.
TCGGCCCCTTTCCGCCCATGCAGCATGGCGGGCCGTCCCGGTGCGGACCTACGGACATGGCCCCGCCGGAGGCGCAGACGGCGCTGTCTCCGCCGATGGCCACCGACTTGACCGCAAAGGCCCGCACATGGGTGAACATGCTGTCCACCTTCGCCCCCTTTGCCGATAGGAGCGGCCTGCCGGATAGGATGAGGGCGAGATCGGTTGTCGTGCCGCCGATGTCCACCACCACAGATGTCTGCTCCGGCTGGGTGAGGGCCAGCACTCCCATGATGCTGGCCGCCGGCCCGGAGAAGATGGTCTCCACCGGCATGCTCACCGATTTGTCCAGGGGCAGGGTCCCTCCGTCCGCCTTGAGGATGTAGACCGGAGCCTCGATTTTGCGCTGCTTTAAGGCCCTGGCCACATCGGCGGCGAACTTCTCATAGCTGTCCTTGGTGGCGGCGGTGAGCATGGTGGTCGCCGCCCGGCGGGGGAAGTTGAGCTGGCCGGAGACGCGGTGGCCCAGCTCAATTCTGGCTCCGGGAAGAGCGGAGGAGAGGATCTGCCCGGCCATAAGTTCGTGGGCATGATTTCTCTGGCAGAACTTGCCCACCACTGCCACTCGGGTGAGGCCCTGGGAGCAGATCCTGGCTGCCGCCTCTTTGATCTGGCTCTCTTTGAGGGGATCGATCTCCTTGCCCCGGAAATCGATGGCCCCATCCAAAATTATGCTCTCGCCCAGTGAGTAGTCTTTGGGATTGGTGCCGGGTCCGGGGATGAGCAGCAGGGCCACGGGATCGGTCTTGCCTTCGGCAATCATATTGGTGATGAGAGTGGTGCTGAGCACGACCCTCTCGATCTTCCTGGTATCGATGCCCCGGACCAGCTCATCCATGGCCGCCAGCAGGCAGTTCAACAGATTATCATGATCTGTCGGCACATATGCGGTCTTGACCACGCGGCTGCCGTCCACTATGACGGCGTCCGTGGTTGTGCCGCCCACATCTATTCCGATAAGCATATTATCAATCGCCTTTCGCTATGCGCTAAGACTAAGAGGTATATCGGCTTTGTGGTCTTAAAATGTTAAAAAAAATGAAAGGAGAAGTCGGCATCTATGGAGTCTATGAAGTCTATGGCATCTTCGGCATCCATTGGATCTATGTCTTCATCAGCTCCGCCACGTCCAATCTGGTCCTCTCCGGCTGATAATAGGGATACTCTTTGGCAAATCCAGTTAAGGATCCGATGATATTGGTTGGGACGGAATTTCTCCGGGTGTTGTATCTCTGCACCTGGACCATCCAGTCATCCGCCGCAGTTTTGATCTCGTTTACTGCCTCCTGGAAGCTCGCCAGGGAATTCTCAGCGGTGAGTGCGGATGCCAATTGCGGATTTGATTCGGTCACCATTCTGACATTGGCATAAATCAGACCGGCGGACTGTGCGGAATCGTAAGGATTGCCCTTCTGCATGACGCTGTCATTGAAGGCGCTTCTGGCCCTGGCGGTGTTGATGAAAACATCGGACTCATGGTCTACATAGCGATTGAAGATCATCCAAATTCCCTCGATCTTTTGAGAGCAGAGGTCAAGGGCCACGCCATATTGGGCCTCTTTCTGGTGGGTCAACTGTTCGGATTGCACCAGACCATTGTACGATCCCACTGTGCTTAACACTATCAGAGCAAGGACTGCTGCTATTGCGGCTTTTGTATAAAGCGATTTATTCTCCATTCGGCGCACCACCATAAATCTCTCTTAATCTATTGTCGGTATTTTTTATTAAGTTCAGGACGCCCTGGTCGTAGTCCCCATTGTTTATGTAATCCATCGATGCTTCCTTCATTATCTGATGGGCATCAACCGCCGTGAATTTCGGCAAACCCCGGCCGATCGAGACCGTAATCCTTCCTTCTTGCGGATCAGCATCAGGCCTGATCAGATAAACCAGCCCGTTATCCCTATCAATCTCTCCAAGTTCGATATTCCGTCCGTAATGAGTGGCATAATCATCGGGATGATGGACATCATACTGAATCAGCACCGCAATTTGCGCTATGTGCTGGTCGCTCAATCGCTCCAGTATCTTGTTGGCATCGTCTATGGTCTGGCTGGAGAGAACATGGTAGGGGTCGTGAATTCCGTATTCCTTTTGCGGAGGGAAAGCCGGGTCTCCCGGAGGCACTTCGGCGTTGGGATCGACTGCCGACTGCTGGACGCACCCCGGAATTGAAGATGCAGCGAGCAGTATTATAGCCATAGCCAGAACGGCCAGAGGCGTTTTCCCTTTCATCTATTCATCGCCTGCTGGTCGCCGCACTTTTTGCAGAAATGAAGCCATTTCTTGGCGCATCCGGCTCCCCCGCCTCCTCCCCCTCCCGCGCAGGCGCAGGCACATGCACAGGCGCAGGATACGCAGGCGCATGAACTAGATCGGCCTCCAAAGCCGCCGCTGCCTCCGGTCTTATGGTTCTTGCCCCCGCCGGACCCCCCGCTCTTATGGCCGGAATAGATTATCGGACCGCCGTAATCCCAATATCCGTCATCGTCATTCTTGGTGTAATAATCAATGGCAAACATAACTGCAACGAAGATCAATACGAGAATAAATGTGAAAAGCCGATTCCAGATGGATGGAGGCGATTGCGTGGACTGTGGTGGCTTGGCTTGCACATAGAAGGGTGCGTTCTTCGGGAATTTTACAGAGACTTTATACTTCTCGCCCATCGGCAGATTGCTTTTGCTGAATATCAGCGTCCGCCCCTGCCAGGAGGCAGGATCCGGGCTGGCGGTCGCATTCTTGATGTCGATGGGAGAGATGACCTTGATGCTCATCTTATCAATCGCGGCTCGGTCGTACCAACCTGGGGTAAACTCCAGCCAATAGCCATCGGATCTCGATTCCATCAAATTGCGCTGCACGATGGAAAAATTGTATGTGAATCTCTCATTGGGCAGGTAATTCCTATCGAGGTCTATCCGGGCTCCGTACCAGCTTCCTTCGTTGGCGTTGCTGACTTTCTTCGCCGCCCCGCCCCAGCCCTTTATTTGATAATTGCTGTTGGGCAGGCCCACTGTAACCCAGGGGATATTGCCTCCGGTGACCAGCCAGGTTTGGGAGTAGTCCATTGCAATCTCGCCGCTTAATTTGGGTGCGAGGGTCACGGTGTAATCAGTGATGCGATAGGTTCCGGTGTCGGCAGAGGAGCCGGCAATCAGCAGCGATGAGAATAGAATGATCAGGATCAGACTGGCCGTCGTCTTCATCTGCATTTGCTTCATTTGCCTTCCCCGCCGTTAATTATCTCCAGAGGGCAGCCCCCGCCGCATTCATCCCAATGCTGGCAGCCGACGCATTCTTCTCTCAAAACTTCAGTCCTGTCTCGCAGGCCCAGGCAGATCGGATTGTTCCAGATCGTCTCCCATTTGTCTTTAAGAATGTTGCCGCAACCCTGATGGATCCATGACTGGCAGGGGATAACCCTCCCGTCCGGCTCGATGGTCATATTGTACTGCGCTGCCGAGCAGCCCTTGATCCCCAGCCCCATCTCCAATGGGTTGAGGTCCTTGTAGCAGGTGGGTGAATACCAGACCAATTCGATCCCCAGCTCCCCGGCAACCTCCAGTGCCCTGGAGAGGGCGGCCTTCATCTCCTGGCTGGAAAGCCCATCTTTTTTTATCCTGGCCTGGCCTTTGCCCGAACAGATGAGGCTGTTGCATCCCATCGTCTTCAGGCCCAGTTGCCTGCTGAAGTAGAGCGTATCCGGGAAGGCCTCAGCGTTCTCTCTGGTCAGCGTTGTGTTGGTGGTCACATACAGTCCGGCATCCAGCGCCGCCTTTATGCCTGCGACGGTCTCCTTCCATGCCCCAAGTGCGCCCACCATCCTGTCATGGATGGCCGGATCGCTGGCTTCCAGGCTGACCTGGACATAATCGAGGCTCGCATCATGCAGTTGCAGGGCGATATCAGATAGCTTGCGTCCGTTTGTCACCAGTCCGGTCACAAATTGCTCGGCTTCCCAAACTAATTGCACAAGATCGGCCCTCAATGTGGGCTCTCCGCCGGTAAAAAGGAGGTTTGGCACGCCGATCTGCCAGAGACGGGCAATGATGGCCTTCCACTGGTCGAAATCAAGCTCCTCGGTGCTCCTTGGTCCGTCGCTGTAGCAGAAAGTGCATTCGTTCTGGCAGGTGTAGGTCAGGGCCAGATCCATGCGCGAGGGCGCCGTCCAGTCTTCCGGCTTTATGTCCACCATCGGCAAATTCAGGTCAACTGCCGGACACTGTCCTTTGGCAACATTCAGGTATGTTGAAAAAACCTGGTTGATATCGTCTCTCAGCCTCTGCTCGGAGACGCCTGGCCCATATTTCTTCTGCAACTGTCCGAACATATCCTGCCAGAAGGCCCCGTCCGAGAAGGCATCGACGTTCTTAAATTTCCAGAAGGCCTGGATCAGGGACTCGGTGATATCGGCGGCCTCCTGGTTTAAGGACAACTGGATCGTCCCATTCACCCAGACAGTGGCCCTGTCCCTTTTTTCCCGCCGCAGATGCAGGCGCATGCCTTCAACTGTGACATGCTGTATCCCCTGAGGGGTAAATGGCTCTACGTGTCGTTTTCTTCTTTTAATCGGCCATTTCATCGTTCATCCCATCTGACAAATTGAAATATTGGGAAGGGCTGTCCTGATTTCAGCCCCCTGTAACGGAAATCCTGTCCGCCTTGCCCGGCGGGACTGGGGAGAATGCCATGAAGTATTCCAGGAAAGCAGTTACGTCGCCGACTCCGCAGACCCGACCGTCTCCTTCCTTAAACACGGCAAAGTTATCTCCCCCATCGGCCAGAAAGCCATTGGCGGCCACCCGATAGCTCGCCGCGGCATCAATGCCTTTGCCATCGATCCTGATTGAACTGAAATCCACCCGGCTGCCGTGAGGTGCGCTTGCATTCCAGGTATAGTTGAAGCCCCTGGAGACCTGGAGGATGCTGTTTTGCCCTGGCGTCGGATTGTCGAACTGCTCTTCGAGAAGCTCATCGATTTGGCTGCCCGTCAGGCTCATGGTGTATATGCTGTTTCCAAAGGGCTGGATGCTGAAGGCCTCTCCGTAGGTCACATTGCCCGGCCCCTCGTCCTTGCCCGGATTGTAGAACAGGTCAGTCCGTATGCCTCCGGAGTTCATGAAGGCCACCACAGAGCCGTTATGGCGGCCTGCATAAAGCTGTGTATCGGCTATGACATCGCCCAGAGCCGATTCGCCGGATGGGCTCTGTGCTCTGTTGATGTCGGAGGTTATGGATCCGACCACCTCCTGGGCCAGAGGGTCGGAGAGCTTCTTGTATCTATCAACTATCTCGGAGACATCAGGATCTTGGGGCATATCGCCGGTGACGGCAATATTCCTGGCAGTGGCGGATATGACATCGCCGGTTTCTTTGCTGACGAGAAGGTCGATATCGGTCAGGAACTTGCCCTGGGCGCCGGCCTGGCTTACAATTCGCCCGTCGATCGTGGTGATGTAGGCCTGATGGGTGTGTCCGGTTACAAACAGATCCACCTCATCATCGCTGCGTCTCACGATATCGCCGATGGGACCGGTGAAATTCCGGCATTCGTTGGGCAGCCCGTCCTGCCAGCCACCATTGTGGATCAGGACGACGATGGCCTTTATTCCCATATTCTTGAGCTGTGCGACCACCTCGTTGATGGAGTCGGCTTCATCGCGGAAGGTGTAGCCTGTGACCCCGGAGGGGCTGACCACAGTGGGTGTGTCTTTGAGGGCCACGCCGATGAAAGCTATCTGGACTGCAGCCAGGCTCTTAATCTGATAGGCAGGAAAGAGGGTTTTTCCGGTGCTGTTGCTGATCACATTGGCTGTCAGATAGTGGTAGCCAGCTCCAGCGAAGTTGTCGCCCTCCCGGCATCCCCCGGCCTGCGGCGAGCAGCCGTACTGCTTTCTCTGCAGCTCTGCGACGCCATTATCGAATTCGTGATTTCCTGCTGCCGAATACTCCAGCCCCATCTCCCCCAGGGCCTCGATGGTGGGCTCATCCTGGAATACGGCGGAGACAAGGGGGCTCGCGCCCACACAGTCTCCCGCGGAGACTATGACTGTATTGGGATTGGTGGCCTTGAGAGCCCTGATCAGAGTGGCCAGGAACGCCGCGCCGCCCGTCTGTTGCCGGAACGGCGCGCCGGTGCTGTTGTAATAAAGAGTGGTCATCCCGGAGGGCGGCTCCAGTTGGCCGTGAAAGTCGTTCAGGGCTAAAAGCTGGATCTCGACGGCCTCATCCGTGGAGTTGGCAGGAGACGAAGGGGAGGCTGGCGCGGCGGATGCAGCAGAAGAGGCAGATGAAGCTCCCATGAGGAAGAGAGCCGAAAGAGTCAGAAGAGTCAGGATAAGTAGACTGCATTTTGCTGCAAAGGCTCCCACAGGCATCAGAAACGACGTAAGCTTATTCGGCAATATCGACACATCCATCAGATTAAATGAGAATAGATTGTAGCTACATAAAAATATACTTTGCTGTGATGCCATGTCTATGGGCATGTTTTCCCGGTCGGGGAAATTATGAACTTTTTGTGGTGAAAGTCCGTAGACCACTGGGCTGGCCCTGGCGCAAACGCTTTCACCACAAAGGCACAAAGCCACAAAGGCGCACAAAGAACAAAAATTCATTTTCATGCGCATGGGTGACTTGATTGTAGAGGAAATGAGGAAATTATCCCCCGCAGGCTCCTCCCGATTCGTATGCCTCGCGGAGCTGGTCGGCCACAGCCTCGGAGAGCCTCTGGCCGGCCACGGTGGCGAAGACCTCGGCAAACTCAGGCG
>DAOPZB010000096.1:0-6728 GCA_035353195.1 Methanothrix sp.
TTTTGGTTTGGTTCTGTTCTACATAATATTAATAATAACAATGTAATTATCATAGTATTTAACTCTTTCGATATACTATTCAAGTATTACTACGATCTGAGGAAATTCCACCATCTTTGTGAGTCCTTTGTGCTCTTTGTGCTCTTTGTGGTTTTTTGCCAAATACTATTATCATAAAAATATAACCACAAAGAACACAAAAAGGCTCTTCGCTATATTCTGCGGGCTTAACTTAAGCTATTGTCTTTCATGTTAATCTCATCTCTGTGCCTTTGTGGTTTTGTTCAGTAGCAGTTAGCTTAATGTCGGCCTGGCCACCACAGAGATACAGAGACAAAGAAAACCACTTCACCACCCACATAAATTAGCGAGGAACCAACAAAACTCACAGCGAAGGCACAAAGCGGTTAAATACTCGCGATCCCGGACTGAAGACTGAATAATGAGATCCATGACCAGGCCCGGCAAGACATTCTCTCCCGGCAAGAGCGAGCTGTTCTGGTGCGACAGGTGCAGCCTGCCCCTCGTAGGCAGCGAATGCTCCACCTGCGGCCAGCCGGGCCGGCGGATGGAGCTGGCCCCGCCGGGAGACATACGCCTCTGCTCTCAGGCGGCCCGGAGCCTTCTTGCCGAGCTGTTTCAGGAGAGCTTTGGCTATGCCGGCTTTCTCCAGGATCGGATAATTCTGCTCAACAAAATTGCCGGCCTGGACCGTCGCGACCAGGTGATCCTCGAAGGCAGGCATATCGCCACCCTCTGGTTTGATGTGGTCGCAGGCAGACACCGGCTGGACATCGAGCCGGCGGGAGCCGCCCTTCTCTCCGAGAAGGCCGAAAAGGGGCTGGTCGTTTGCGACGACTCCATCCTGAAAGGCCACATCAAGGGCAAGTGGCTGCCACCCGGAGCTATAATCACCACCATCGACCTGGACTCTTTGGCCGAAGGCAGCAACCTGGTCCTGAAGATCGGCAAATTCTCCGGCGTGGGTGTGGTGCGGAGGAGAGGCGACGGCTCGCTAGCCATACGCATCAAGGACGTGGCCAAAACGGGCTTCTCCCTCAGCGATAACCACCCCGGCCTGACCGATGTCCTGGCCGCCAACCGCCCGGCGCTGCAAGGACTGGAGAAGGCGGCCCTGGCGGAGATCAAAGGCTATCTCTCCCGAAATAGGTTGCCTGTCAACGTCTCCTTCAGCGGGGGAAAAGACAGCCTGGCCTGCCTCATCCTGGCTAGAAAAGCGCTCGCCCGCCCGGAGGTGCTCTTCATCAACACCGGCCTGGAGTTTCCTGAGACGGTCCAGTACGTCCGGGATCTGATCAGGAGCCTCAAACTGCCCCTGCATGAGATCAAAGGGGAGAGCAGCTTCTTTGATCAGGTGGATGTCTTCGGCCCGCCCGCCAAAGACTACCGCTGGTGCTGCAAGACCAATAAGCTGGGGCCCATGACATCCTTTTTGGCCGAGCACTATCCGCGAGGCTGCGTGACCATCGAGGGGCGCAGGATCTACGAGTCATTCAATCGCTCCACCATCCGGGCGGTGGAGAGAAATCCCTATGTTCCGAGCCAGACCACCCTCGCCCCCATTCGGAGCTGGAGGGCCATCGAAGTCATGCTCTATATTCACAGCAGCGGCCTTCTCCTCAATCCCCTTTACGAGCAGGATTACGAGCGCATCGGCTGCTGGCTGTGCCCGGCCTCCCTCCAGTCCGAGTTTTCCAGGCTCAAAGACACCCACCCCCAGCTCTTCGGGCAGTGGATGGCATCGCTGCAAAAGTGGGCCGCCGGGAAGGGTCTGGAGAGCAGGTACATCGACTGGGGCTTCTGGCGCTGGAAGAGCCATCCGCCCAAGATGCTGGAGCTGGCGAGAGAGCACGGCATCAGCCTGCTGGGTGGGGCCGATGGAAGAGATCATGGACAGGGAGAGAGTGGAGATGGAAAAAGAATGCCGTCAGGCAACTTCGATGTGGATGAGGTCACATTGCAGGCGGTGCGGGGAAGGTCTCCCTGCGGCCTGGAGCACTCCATTGAGGCGACCCTTGCCGCACCCCGCAATCATCCATTCTCCAGCGTGGCCCAGGCGCTCAAGGTGATGGGCGAGGTGCAGTACGCCGAGGAGCTGGGCGCGGCAGTCGTGCGGACGGACAGGGGAAGGGCCACCGTCTTCGCCGGCGGCCACATCATGATCATAGCGGGAAAAGAGGAGGCAGAGGTGCTGCTGCGCGATGCTTGCGAGGCGATCCTGCGCGCGCAACTGTGCACGGGATGCAGGATCTGCGAGAAAAATTGCCCGCGCGGCGCTATAGCCGTCTCCGGCACCATGAAAATTGACGGAACGTTGTGCAACCGCTGCAAAAAATGCATCAAAGGCTGCATTGCCGCCGACCGGGCAGAGAGGATTTGCTCAGGACTATTTCGCGAAGAAAAAGGGGAAAAGGCCCGCTCTAAAGGTGGGATGCCCCGATCAGAAGGGAAAGCATCCAGCAGGTTTAAATAGACGGCTAATATGAGGTAGTCTCATTGAGGAATCAGAATGGTAACCGGAACAGTAAAATTCTTTAACAGAACCAAGAGATTTGGATTCATAGCAGGCGACGACGGAAAGGACTATTTTGTACATGCAACTGGCCTCATGCCCGATGTCACAATCAACGAGGGTGACAAGGTCAGCTTTGAGGTAGTTGAGGGCGAGAAGGGGCCCAAGGCAGACAAAGTATCAAAGCAGTAAGATTCAATTCATCATCGCTTTGCAAATGGTGGGCTGACAGATCTCGGCCTGCTTTTTGTGTTTTTTGGGTTTTTGTTTTTGCTTTAAATTTCCGTTTATTTCTCATCAAATTCATAACACTCCAGCCGCAGTCTTTTTCATCATCCCTCGCAGTTGCTACAAAGAGCATGTTCGATCTTCACATCAAAAAAATAGCCACTGAATTTGGCCTGGAGGAGAAGAGCGTCCGGGCGACGGTGAATCTCCTGGACGACGGGGCAACTCTTCCCTTCATATCCCGATACAGGAAAGAAGCCACCGGAGGCCTGGACGAAGTAGCCGTGGGTGGGATTCGCGACCGAATCCTCCGCCTCCGCCAGACCGATGAACGAAGGCAGGCAATAATCCGCTCCCTCTCTGAACGCGGCCTGCTCACATCCAGTTTGCAGGAAAGCCTTTCCAGGGCAGAGAGCCTGGCCAGGCTGGAGGACATTTACCTGCCCTTCCGTCCCAGGAGAAGGACGCGGGCCTCTGCCGCCAGGGAGCGCGGCCTGGAGCCGCTGGCCAGGAGGATATTCGACGGGCAGGCTTCGAGGGGGCTAGATCCGGAGAGACTGGCGGACTCCTTTGTAGATGCTGAAAAAGGAGTATCGTCTGCAGAAGAGGCTCTGGCCGGGGCGCGGGACATCATGGCCGAGTGGATGAGCGAGGATCCTGAGGCGCGCAGCCGGATGAGAATGCTCTTCGAGACGCAGGGAGTATTGAGATGCATTGCCGTCGACGAAAGAGCCGCAGGGAAAGCAGATCCAAAAGAAGAAGGAAAGGCGGAAAAGATAGCCGCGAAGGATATTGAGAACACCGGGAAGTTCAGGGACTACATGGACTATTCCGAGCCCATCAGCCGGGCCAGCCCGCACCGGCTGCTGGCCATGCTCCGCGGGGCGAGGCTGGGCGTCCTGCGGCTGCACGTGGCCCCGGCGGAAGAGGAGGGCCTGTCCGTACTGGAAGAGCTATTCCTGAAGGTGGAAGGCCCGGCTGCCGATCAGGTAAGAGTAGCGGCGCAGGACGGATACCGCAGGCTTGTCGCTCCTTCCCTGGAGAACGAGACCCTCGCCGCGGCTCGCGCCAGGGCGGAGGAGAAGGCCATCGAGGTATTCGCCAAGAACCTGCGCCAGGTGCTGCTGGAGCCTCCCCTGGGGCATAAACGCATACTGGCGGTGGACCCCGGCTTTCGCACAGGATGCAAGCTGGCGGTTTTAGACGGGATGGGGCAGCTTTTGGAGAGCCATGTCATTTATCCCCATGATCCGGATCAGCCGACCGGGGCAGGGCGTGGAGAGGCTCGCAGGCAGGCGGAAAGTATGGTTCGCGATATCTGCAGGCGCTGCGCCGTCGAGGCCATTGCTGTCGGCAACGGCACAGCAGGCAGAGAGACGGAGCAGTTCTTGCGCAGCCTGAACCTCGGCCTGAAAGGAAAAGAAGGGAACGGGAAAGGGAAATCCGGAGAAAAGCTGCCCATCATCATGGTCAACGAATCCGGGGCGTCGGTCTATTCCACCTCAGAAATAGCCCGGCAGGAGCTATCCCATGTGGATGCCACTGTGCGCGGCACCGTCTCCATAGGCAGAAGGCTCATGGACCCTCTGGCCGAGCTGGTCAAGATCGAGCCGCGGGCCATAGGCGTCGGCCAGTATCAGCATGACGTGGACGGGCCATCCCTCCAGCGGGCACTGGACGATGCCGTGGCCTCCTGCGTGAACCTGGTGGGGGTGGACCTCAACTCCGCCAGCCGGGAGCTTTTGGCCCGCGTCTCCGGCCTGGGGCCGAAGCTGGCGGCAGCAGTGGTGAAGTACAGGGAGGAGCACGGCATGTTCCTCTCCCGAAAGGACCTGCTCAAGGTGCCCCGCCTGGGGCCCAAGGCCTTCGAGCAGGCGGCCGGCTTTCTGCGCATTCGGGATGGCAAAAATCCCCTGGACGGGACGGCGGTCCACCCGGAGAGCTACGCCATTGTGGAGAGGATGGCGGCGGACCTGGGTGTTCCTGTGGAGAGGCTCATGAAAGATCCGGTCCTCCGGGAGAGGCTGGAGCCGGAGAGGTATTTTACAGATAAGGCCAGGCAAGCTACCATCCAGGACATCATGGAGGAGCTGTCCCGGCCCGGGCGCGATCCGCGCCGGGAGTTTGAGCAGTTCCAGTTTGCTCCGGGAGTGGAACGGATTGAGGACCTAAAGCCGGGCATGAAGCTGCCCGGCATTGTGACCAATGTCACCGCCTTCGGGGCCTTTGTGGACATCGGAGTGCATCAGGACGGGCTGGTGCACATCAGCCAGCTCAAGGAGGGATTCGTGCGGGACCCGACGGATGTGGTGGCGGTGAGAGAGAGGGTAACAGTGAAGGTGCTTGACGTGGATCTGCCCAGGCGGAGGATATCGCTCTCATTGAAATAATTGGAAACGAAATGCTTAAATATCGGCGATATGCTATATTGTGATCGGCAAAAGTCGAAAAGCACCTCTTTTCCTCCCTCCTACACAAGACTTTTGCCTCTCTCCTAATCAACACCTGTTTGGCTGCCGCCAGGCACATCAGGTCCGTTTTCCATGATTTGAGCCCCTCTGGCAAAAGCGACTTCCGCCTCCGCCTCTCTACCCAGGGCCTTGAGCGCCAGGCCCTTGCCGTTCCAGGCTCCGGCGTGGCCGGCATCGATCCTGATGGTATGTTCGTAGCTGTCCAAAGCCCTTTCCAGCTCGCCCTTGCGGCGCAGGGCTTCGCCCCGATTGTACCAGGCATCGGCATTGAGGGGATCGATATCAACAGCGCGCTCAAAGTGAAAGAGTGCCTCATGGTAGCGGCGCAGCTTTCCCAAGGCCGCGCCCATGTTATTGCAGACCTCGCTTCGATCCGGCTGGAGGGCGATGGACCTGTGGAACGACTCCAGGGCCGCCTCGTAGTCGCCCAATTTTCCCAGCGAGACACCCCGGTTGCTCCAGATGCGCGCTCCGCCGGGATTGAGCAGCAGGGCCTGATCATAGTAATCTACGGCCTGCCGGAAGCGGCCCAGCCGGTCCATGACCACGCCTTTGTTGTACCAGGCCCGGACGTAGCCCGGCTGCTGGGCAATGATATCATCGAAGATGGCCACGGACTCGTCGTACCTCTTCTGCCTGTAGAGCACCACGCCGATGTTGTTTACGGCGTCGGTGCACTCCGGATCGATCTGAAGGGACCGGTCAAAGGAGGCGCGGGCCTCCTCCAGCCGGCCCAGGCGGCAGAGGGCCAGGCCCCGCCGGTTCCAGAGCTGGTGGAGCGGTCGGCTCTCATCGTGCGACTGTGCATCCTGAATAGCCAGATCGTAATGGGAAACGGCTTCATCGAAACGGCCCTGACGATACAGCTCGTCGGCCTTTTCTGCAGGGCGTTCCGGGACGGCCACCTCCACAGAGTCTCCGTCCTCCAGCCCCAGCGCCCGGCGCAGGTTGACGGGCGCTATGACCTCGATCAGCTCCCCAGGGTAGCGGCTCTTCTCCGGGCGGATGACGGCCGCCTGTATGCCACTAAGTTGGATGCGGTAGCATCGGCACTGGCCGAATGTGCGGCCTGCTTCCGAGAAGCCCTCGATGATGAGAGGATGCTCCTCAGGGAAGGGCTCCTCCAGACGCAGGTTCAATGTGCCGGGGAAGGGAACGAAGCCGAGCTTGCCCGCGAACTGGCGGCGGTAGCCCTCAAGGGAGACGAAAAAGCTGCCCTGGCCCAGGCCCGAGACCAATGTTGCACGCATGAGATTCGACCTCAATAATCAATCGAGCGAGAGGATTTTTCGAATTCGTTATCTTTAAACTAGATATTACTATCCTGATTCAGATCTTAGAGAGAAAGCAAAAATGGTTTTGCCTTCCGCCTCGTCTATTTAGGATGAGATTGGTGTTCTGCGGCATTTTTTATGGACTGGCCAGGAGTGCTTTTCCTATGGCACGCCGCGCGTTGCCTGGCCTCTCGCCCGGTAGGAGCCGGGCGCATTCACTCG
>DAOPZB010000097.1:0-6686 GCA_035353195.1 Methanothrix sp.
CAGGGGCGGCTGGTTGATGCTGGAAGGCATCCCGGCGGGAGGTGTGCATCTTTCGCACCCTTGTGCCCCGGTGGATGGAGCAGTAGTCGTCACTGGTGCTGCCGTGCATGACCACGCAGACCTCAGCAATATCGCTGATGGCTGCGGTTGCAGCGCAGATGGCGTTCATGGATGAGTCGCTGCTGGGCCGGTCCGAGCTTCTCTGCGAGCCGACGATGATCACAGGCACAGGCGTGGTGAGCATGAAGGAGAGGGCGGCTGCGGTGTACATCATGGTGTCAGTGCCGTGGGTGATGATCACGCCCTCTGCGCCGTTGGATATCTCCTCGGCCACGGCGCGGGCGAGGGCTATCCAGTATTCGGCGCGCATGTTCTCGCTCAGGATCTGGTAGATGACCCGGGCGCGGTAGTTGGCGATCTCCTCCAGCTCCGGAATGGCCGATATGATCTCGCCGGCGGAGAACTGGCTGGTCACGGCTCCCGTGCGGTAGTCGACTTTGCTGGCTATGGTGCCGCCTGTGGAGAGAATGGCGACGGTTGGCAGCCCCTCTCTGGTCTGCAGGGGCCGGTCCCTGGACGCAGGCCTGCTGTCGCCGAGCTTCTCCAGCAGTTTTATCTCGGACTTTTCGGCATTCAGGCCGACGTTATAGCCGTTGTTCAGCTTGACGACGATATGGCCTTCCCGCCGGGAAGGCATGAGCACTCCTTCGTAGGTCGTGCCGTTCCTCTTTACGGAGATTTTATCCCCCAGATCCATTTCAGCCTCACCAGATGTACCTTTGACCTCCCAAGGCTTTATTCTGGGGCTGTAAAAACGTTGCCCTTGAATCATGCCGTGAGCTACGCGAATCTTTTTAACAACTCAACCACAGAGGCGAAGAAGCGCAGAGGCACGGAGGCACGGAGGCACAGAAGCTAATAATAGCGGGGAGAAATGGGAGCAGCATGATCTATTTCGTGACGGGCAACAGGGGAAAGTACGCTGAGGCGCGGGCCATATTCGGCGACCTGATTCAAAAGGACATCGGCTATACTGAGATTCAGGCCGACACTCTGGAAGAGGTGGCGGCCTATGGGATGAAGGAGGTCGCCGCCCGCCTCGCCGGGCAGGGGCAGCCGGGCAGCGCAGTGATGCTTGAGGATGCGGGGCTGTTCATCGAAGCGCTGAAGGGCTTTCCTGGCGTCTATTCGGCCTATGTGCAGAAGACCCTCGGCAATAGCGGCATCCTCAAGCTCATGGAGGGTGAAGCCGACCGGAGGGCTTACTTCAAATCGATAGTGGCCTACATCGAACCGGGGATAGAGCCGCGCATGTTCTCCGGAGAGGTTCACGGGACAATCGGCTTTGAGGCCAGGGGCAGCAAGGGCTTTGGATATGATCCCATCTTCTATCTGGGCGAAGAGAGCCTGGGGGAGATGGAGATTGAGAGAAAGAACCTGATATCTCATCGCGCAGCATCCATGAGGGCATTGAAGCAGTGGCTGGATGAACGCCGATGATATTTTCATTTAAATCTGTACTGATGTGCTGATCGCTGATCGCAATCGTCTATATGATCTCCAAGAGCCAATTATTGATCAGGCGATTTGAATGATAGACTATGTCCTGGTGACCATAGCAGTTGTCGGCTGTCTCACTCTCTGGTGGGCGTTTCTGGCCCTTTCAGGATTGAAGGGATCCGGATGCGATGGGGCTGAACTCTAGCGAAGACCCCTTTCTCTCTCTACCTGAATTGCCCTCTCTTTTCCAGAGCGCAGCGGGGCAGCATGGCGGCATCTATGGCTTTTATGTAGGGCATCTGTACGGCAGAGACAAAGACCCTGCGATCGCCCACCACTATCACATGATCCGTGGGCTTGGGCGGACTGGTTTTGATGGAGAACATGAGCGGCCCCTCGCAGGTGGTGGCCACCCGCTGGTCTGTGGAGCGGGCGCGGATGTACTCCTCCATCTCCGGACTGATCTTCAGAGCGATCTTCCTCTCAGATGTTTTTTCAGTCATTGATTCCTGATGGCCGGGGGAATAGAAATAGGTTGGCCTCTGGATCCCGGCTAGGTCTTTTGGCGGCAATATATTTAACTTTGAAGCACCAAGCGCTGGCAATTTCAGGAGGGATAAGAACGAACAGGAGCATTTTGGCATCTGTGAGAAGAACCTCAAGGGCAGGCATGCCGAGTACGGCCGATCTGTGGAGGACCTGACGGGCGTATTCTCCATCGAGAAGTTCATCCAGCTCTGGGGCAACTCCACCTGCGGCGCCATCAGCGTTGACTGGCTGCCCTGCGTTTGAACTGCCTGCGATGGGCAAGGAGTGCCCTCAACTATTTTTTCATCTCTGGAAATTCATCCTGAAACAGGCTTTATATTCAGGACCCTTTAAAGGGCAGGCTGTGATACGGAGAGGATGAGATGAGACGGAGAAAAGACAGCCATAAATCCAGAGATCTGGCGATGCAGCGCATGGAAAGGCTCTTTTTGCTGGCTGAAGAGGAGCATGAGGCTCATCCGGAGAGGAGCGACCGCTATGTCCAGATCGCCCGGAGGATCAGCACCCGCATCAGGGTGAGAATGCCCCGCCACCTCAAGAGCCTCTTTTGCAGGCAATGCGGCCGCTACCTCTCCCCGTCGGCGGTGCGGGTGAGAATTCGCGAAGGGATGATAACTGCGACCTGCCTCTACTGCGGCCGGCAGAGGCGGCTCCCTTGCCGGGTGCCCTGAATCCTGGATTGGTCCGCCTCAATCTATGCTATCCGATGCAGACATGCCCAGTTGATCGTAGCCGATGTACTGCATGATCTGCAGCTTCTTTTCGCCGATCAGTTCCTTTTCGCGATCGAGTATCTCTTTTACCAGGGCCTCGACGGGCATTTTGCCATCCCAGTTTCGGGCCAGGATCTCCTCTCCACCGGTTGCCTTAGCCACTTCCCTGGCCACAAAGGCGCAGAGATAGATATCATCCACGTATCCCGCAGGCCCGAACTTCTCTTCGGGGATGATGTCCTCCGGCAGTATGAAATAGGCAATGGCTGCTATGACCAGCGGCGACATGGATCTGGGAAGGGCCCTGTCGTCCAGCAGCTTGGTCATCAATCGATAAAGAGCCGGTGCTTCGCCGATCAGCCGGGAAAACTCGCCTGTGTAGCCGGAGACGTCCTTCTCCAGCATGGCATCAAATCTCTTCAATTAAATCAGCCTCCTCACTCCACAGCCGGAGATAGCAATTATCCCGGCGCTCCTCGATGTTAATGGCCATGCTATGGACCGGCAATTTATTAACTTTTGGGCGCTCCCTTGATAAAGCGGGAGCGAGTTAGATGTCTTTCAGGAATGTACAACCGACTCTTCAAGCGGAGCAAATGGCTTCTTGCCATCCTGACGGCCACGTGCCTGCTGGCAGCAGCAGCCTCTTCGGCGGCGCAGGATGCCGGCATCCCGAATAGCAGCCCGAATAGCAGCCTGCACAGCAGCTCGAATAGCAGTCCGCATAACAGCGGCTCGCAAAAAGCCGTTTCATTTAATGACAGCATTTTCAATGGCACCACATATCTTCTGGGGGAGAAGGAGGCTCAGGTGATAGTGCCTGTCAATGCTTCGCTTCTGAATTTCACCCTCTCCGACAAAGCCCTGAACATGACCGTCCTGGACGGAAGGGGCCGGCCAGTGGAATTCAATAGCAGCTATAGATACTGGCGGGGGGAGCACATTTACAGCCTGAACCTCTCAGGGCATGTGCGCGGCAGCCTGATTTACACCATGCCGTTAATGGGGCAGCAGTTCATACTTCCCATACGTGAAAAGGTCCAGGTGCGCATAATTTTGCCTCCCGGGTATACCACCGGGGAGCGGAGCCTGGGCATAGCCCGGCCGGAGCCGGACGAGGTGGTGGAAGGCGGCAATGAAACCTCTCTCACCTGGTACAATACCACTCTCATACCCTATATCGAGCTGAACTATTATCGCAGGAGCGCCCCCCGGGCTCTGGGAGTCATCTTTTCCATACTGGGCCTGGCCGCAATTGTGCTGCTGGTTCAGTACTATCTGAGCATGAGGCGGCTTAAGAGGTCGGCAGAGCAACTGGATGGAGAGATGAAGAAATGAGCAAAGCAAAAGCCGTCTGCAGCGGCGTTTATGCAGTGGGCGGGCCGGGGCTGTCCAGTCCCGAGGATGCCTGCGTTTACCTGGTGGATGCAAATTCGTCTCTGGTGCTGATCGATGCCGGTGTGGGATACGGCATCAGTCGCATAGAAGACAACATTCGCTCCACCGGCGGCCAGCCGGAGTTCGTCTGGCATATCATAGCTACGCACTGCCATATCGACCATATCGGAGGCCTCTCTTCCTGGAAGGAGAGATACGGCTGCAGGATCATCGCCCACGAGCTGGACCGGGCGGGAATAGAGGGGGAGAACGATGAGCTGACGGCGGCGAGCATGTATGGAGTCGACTACCGGCCGGTTAAGGTGGATATGCTCCTTGGCGGCGAAAGCGGAACGGTTCGACTGGGCGAGTTGGATTTTCATTTCCT
The DNA here is from genome assembly GCA_035353195.1 of Methanothrix sp. Taxonomy (GTDB): domain Archaea; phylum Halobacteriota; class Methanosarcinia; order Methanotrichales; family Methanotrichaceae; genus Methanothrix. The sequence goes on from DAOPZB010000097.1 coordinate 4,528, forward strand.
GCATACCCCCGGCCACACGCCCGGCAGCATTTGCGTTTACATTGACGGTCCGGAGGGACGGATTCTATTCGGGCAGGATATTCACGGCCCGTTTTCTCCGGCCTGGGGCTCGGACCTCACTTTGTGGCGGGCGTCCATGAATAAGCTGATAGAGCTGCAGGCTGATGTGCTCTGTGAGGGGCATGCCGGCATCTTTCGGGGCGAGAAGGTCAATAGGTATATCGAATCTTATTTGAAGAGATACAGCTGATGAGGACGGATGCCTTCAGACTACGAGCTGCTCCAACTCCCGGTGGATCTCTCGGAGGCGTTTCATCATCTCCTGGCCTTTGCCGGTGGCTCTGTAGATCCTGGGTGAGGATGTATTGCATTCCACCAGGCCGTTTTTCATGAGCAGGTTGAGGTAGCCTTTGACGGTGGTGAAGTTGGTGTTTGTCTGGTATACTATTTTAGTGACATTCTCGCCGTCAGTGCAAATTCTCAGAATTTCCAGTATGATCTGGTCTTTGCTTCTGCGCGCTCTGATTCTATCATTCCTCCTGGTTCTTCTGATGCAGCAATGCTGCAGCATGGACTCGCAAATAGCAATTAACAAATGTATCTTATCTACTTATAAATGTATCTTATTTTCAGATCTTAGAAATCATATCTGTTCAGAAAGCCGGTGATAAGTCCCCTCGTAGGCCAGGAAGATGATGTAGAGAAGGCCGGCCAGCTCCGGTATCAGTATGCCGGGATCTTTCAATCCTGATAGGAGCATTTCGATGTAGCTGTATGTATCCATCAGCTCTGCTGCCGGAAAGGGGCCGAGCAGGGGCCAGAGCAGGGTTTGGGGCGAGTTGTACATGCCGTCCAAGAGGAGGTGGATGAAGACGCCCCAGGTGACTGAGGCATATCTGCTGTCCCACAGGTGCAGGCTGAGGGTGGCCAGGATAGCCAGGAAGAGCAGGGTGTGGGCGATCGTCCTGCCCATTTCCGGGCTGCCAAAGAGGATGAGGCCCAGGGGCTTGTCGATTATGTCGGGCAGCATGGAGCCCAGGGCGATGCAGGCCAGGTCGGATCTGGGCAGCAGCCTTGCCGAGGCCAGGGCCAGGCCCACATGAGCGAAGAAGAGCATCGGCTCTGAGGTGGGCGGGAGGGGTATTTAATTATTTCCGGGAAGTCTGCTGCATGGCCTGGCTTTTCAGGCCCGCTGCCGGGGGGCGGAGGCGTGGGGGATCAGGTGTTCTGTTTAGGGTAAAAAGTTACATAAGTAGAAGAGCAATTCGAATAATTGATTAGAATTCGAAGGGAGAATGAGCCACTATTGACAAAATGCCTGAAGCTGACGAGGGCCTATTTGCGGCAATGGGTCGCGATTATGCCAGGAGGTCTTCTCAGTCCGTCTCCGGCCGCAAAGGGATTATTGTTGAATAAATGGGCTGCAAGATTGCGATGGATGCCTGGTCTGGCAGAATTGCTCTGGAATGTCATACTCTGTCAATGCCGGACGGGGTCGGTTTAAGCGCAACCTTTTTAAAATAGCCTTACCAGCCTTAATTACTCTGGTAGTAAATTTAAGGCAAAGGGAATGAGACAGGCCGCTGAATTGAGGCATGATGATAGGAGGCGCCTGGCTATGCAGCGAGAGCTGTAGATTTTGATTTTATCCGATGCAATAACTGCATTGATGTTGCGCCTGGCGAAAAGAGGATAAACGGCAAAGGACATATGGTCTGACGATGAGTGCCAAAGAGCTTATCATAAAAGGAGAAAAGGTCAATAATGTGGGCTATCGCCCGTTTCTGCTCCTCAACGCTCTGAATCTCGGGATTGAAAACCTGTTTGCATTCAATGCGGCAGCAGGGGAATTGGAGTCAGTAGTCTTGCGGGTGGAGGGTGAGGATGAGCAGATCGCAAATTATATCGAATATGTCAAAGCCAATTACCCTCCTCATGCTATAGTGAGTGCGATTGAAGTAAAGGACTTCAGCGGCCGCGTGGGTGATGCATTCAAATATGCCCAAATTTTGCAGTTGGAGCAGATGTACAAGGCCATCCCTGCGATCATAAGCATTGACAAGAAGCAGGATATCATGATTGAGAAGCAGGATATCATGATTGAGAAGCAGGATATCATGATTGGGAAGCAGGATATCATGATTGGGAAGCAGGATATC
>DAOPZB010000098.1:0-6594 GCA_035353195.1 Methanothrix sp.
TCAGCGCATTCAGCCAGTTCAGCGTCTCAGCGAAGCGGCGGACGGTCTTTCTCAAAGAGCGCATCCCCTCTTCATCCTCCATGGCCCCCTCCAGGGTGTCGCGAGACCAGAAGGTCGCCCCCAGGTTGGCGCCGAAGAAGCCCCCGCTCACCGGGATCATGCCGTTGAGTATGAAAAAGGAATGGATTTGCTGAATTGCCAGCTCCTGGCCGCCCATCCGGTCTCCGCCCACGGCGATGGCCATGCCCGGCTTATGCCGCAATGACTTTGGATCGGCAGCCAGGGCAGCCCGCGTCCGGTCGATTACGATCTTGCTCTGGGCGCTCATGCTGCCGTTGTAGACGGGAGTGGCGATGACAAAACCCTGCGCCCTTCCCAGCAGGGGATAGAGATCCTGCATATCATCCTTTATGACGCAGTGCTTATTCTTGAGGCAGTAGTCGCAGTGCCGACAGGGGCTGATGTTCTTTCCGGAAACGCTGAACAGCACCGTCTCAAAGCCCTTCTCCTCCAGCATCTGGAGGGCCCGGCCCAGGACATGCTCCGTAGCCTTGTTCCTGGGGCTGCCGCATATGCCGAGTATCATGATTATAATATGATATCTGCCCTTATATCAGATTTCCTGACACTGCAGAAGGCAAAGGGTATTAAGCCGGAGAAGCCATTTGAGACCAAGAGAGGCAGGATAATCATGATGGAGGGCAGAGCCTGGATATTTGGAGACGATGTGGACACCGATGTGATCATCCCCGGCAAGTATCTGCGCACAAAGGACCCCCGCCTCTGGGCGGAGCATGCCATGGAGGGGCTGGACCCCAATTTTGCCTCGCAGGTGGCCAGGGGTGATGTGATTGTGGCCGGCAGAAACTTCGGCAGCGGCTCCTCGCGCGAGCAGGCGGCCCATGCCCTGAAAGGGGCAGGCGTCTCTGTGGTGGTGGCCCGCTCCTTTGCCCGCATATTCTACAGAAACGCCATCAACGTGGGCCTTCCCCTCATCGAGGCGGACGTATTGTGCCGCCCGGGCGACATTGTGGCCGTGGACCTGGCGGAAGGGACGGTGCGGGTGGGAGATAAAATCTTTCAGGGCACCAGGCTGCCTGATTTTCTCATGAAAATCCTCCAGGATGGCGGCCTGGTCAGGCACCGCCGCAGGCAGAAGGGTCTGGAATGATCTTTCCGGAAGACTACAAGCTGGTGGGCATAAAAGACGGGGAGCGGCGGGGCGATCCGGTCTACTTCTCCACCCGGTACCTGATCAGCCGGGAGGGGCCCAGGCTCTATGCCGTCACCAGCCGGGGAGAGGGCTTTCTGCGGGAGGCTGCACAGTTGCAGCTTATCGCCTCAGGAGATCAAATTCTTTTTTACGGGGAAAGGGTTGACACCAGAAACCGCACCAGGCTCATCGACCTGGCGACGGAGGTCTGCCGGAGGAGCATGCCTGGCGGAGTCAATACCGTGGTCTTTCAGGGGCCGGATGAGCACATCACCTTTGTGAAGGATCCAGACCAGTCGCAGGTTTTAGCCATCGATGTACTGGATGTCTCTCCCCCGAACCCGCCCTGGCTGCTGCACGTCCTGACCAGGCTGGAGGATTGCGGCCTCTTGGGCGACCTGATGGTGCGCTTTGTCCCCAGGGTCCTGGACATCCGGGGCTATGAGGGAGAGGACGTCTACTACCCCTGCCGGGCGGCGGGTCTGGGCAGGAGCCTGGACTGCGATGCCGTGGTGCATGAGCACCCGAGGATCGTGGGATGCGAGGTATCCAGAGAGATCTTTTTGGCCGGCCATGCGGCTGCCGGGTATGACTTCGTCAACGTCTGCCCGCTTAGCAGCAGCCATGCCGCCTTTTTGCCGGAGCGCCCCTTTCTCACCCGCTGCTGCCGCTCCGAGAGGCGGGGTCGGGTGGAGAAGAACGGTCAGACGGGGATGGCGGTGCACTGGGGAGACGGGCCCTGGGAGATCGCCCAGGCGGTCAGGCAATTGGTGCAACTGGTGCGACCTGGGAGAGATGGGGAGGTGGCAGAATGAAGGAGGCAGGAATGACGGCAGGATCGGCATCGGCATCAACGAAGGTGGCAGTGATCCCCGGTGACGGCATCGGCCCGGAGGTTGTAGAGAGCGCTCTCGCTGTGCTGGATGCGGCGGGCGCAGAATTTGAGAGGGTCTTTCTGGAGATAGGCTACGGCCGCTGGAAGAGGACGGGACAGGCCATGAGCGAAGAGGACCTGGCGGCGGTCAGGCAGTGCAACTGCATCCTCTTCGGGGCCATCAGCACTCCGCCCGATCCCAATTACCGCAGCGTTCTCCTGCGGCTGCGAAAGGAGCTGGACCTCTTTGCCAACATCCGGCCCTTCCGGGGGAGGGGTCTCGATTTCATCATAGTGCGGGAGAACACCGAGGGGCTCTATTCCGGCCTGGAAGAGGTGGGCGTGGAGGAGTCGCGCACGCTGAGGGTAGTGACCCGGCGCGGCTCGGAGAGGATAGCCGAAAAGGCCTGCGACCTGGCAGCCGACCGGAGCAGGCTGACCATTGTGCACAAGTCCAATGTCCTGCGCTCCGACCGGCTGTTCCTGGAGGTCTGCCGGAGTGTGGCTGCCCGGCGGAACGTAGCCTGCGACGACATGCTGGTCGACGCCGCCGCCTACAACCTGGTGGTAAATCCGAGAAGGTTCGATGTGCTGGTCACAACCAACCTCTTCGGAGACATCCTGAGCGACGAGGCGGCAGGGATCATCGGCAGCCTGGGGCTGTGCGCCAGCGCCAACCTGGGCGCCGCCCATGCTCTCTTCGAGCCCATTCACGGCAGCGCCCCGGACATAGCCGGAAAGGGCATAGCCAATCCGGTGGGTGCCATCAGAAGCGCCGCCATGATGATGCATTGGCTGGGCGAGGCTGAGACGGCTGAGAGGATAGAAAGGGCGGTGGAGACGGCCCTGGCAGGTGGAGCGAAGACTCCCGACCTGGGCGGAGAGAGCCACACCGAGGACATGACGCGAGCAGTGATAAGGGCGCTGGGGGAATAGAAGAGCGCCAGAGCGCAAGTAAGAAATGCCATCCCCGCATTTTGGTATGCGGTGTGTTTCTATGAATCTTGAAGAGATGGCTCAAATAATGAAGGCCTCCCTGGACATCAGCGACAATATCGTGGGCGTGCGGCTCTTTTCCAAAGAAGAGCAGATTCCCAAAGACCTCGACCAGATGGAAAGGCCTTTCCATTACTGCTCCATGATCCAGGGGGCTAGGAGGGAGGGCAAGAGCTTTTTGGCCCGCGCCGACTACCATGCCTGCAAGGGTGGAGCCGCCGGCCTGGGCTTGCTGCAGTGCCCGGAGAACATCGCCAATGGCGCCCTGTACTTTGACAAGCTTCACAAGTGCGAGACCCCAGCCATCGGCATCAACATCGCCACCAACATGCCACGCATCTTGCCAGGCAGCACCGTGGCCACATACGTAGCTCCCCTAGACAAGATGATGACCAATCCCGATGTGGTCATATTCGTGGGCAATCCCTTCCAGGCCCGGCGCATCGTCCAGGCGGTCATGTTCAAGGAGGGTGGCCGTGCCACATTCAACACCGCGGGAATTCAGTCCTTCTGCGTCGACGCCACATCCTCCCCCTTCCTAAAGGGCGAAATCAATGTCTCCCTGGGCTGCGACGGCTCGGCCAGGAACTCCGGGCTGGAGGATAAGGACGTGGTGGTGGGAATTCCCTTCTCCATGATGGAGAGCATCTGCAATGTACTCAAGGACCATTACGCGGGCTGGGACAAGTTCATGAGGAGCTAACCGGAGCCAGACAGAGAATAACATCTCAAATCTTTTTTTGGTACGGCGGAGATCACATGTTCGAGAAGATTTTAATTGCCACCGACGGCTCCCGGCATAGCCGCCGGGCGGCGGAGGCGGCGATAGAGATGGCCGGGCTTTACGGCTCGACCATCACAGTACTTTATGTGGTGGACGTGGGCCGGGAATACGCGCCCCTGGGCGATCTGGTGTCCAGGGTGGCAGACGACATGATCGCCGGCATTCGCACTAGCCTCATGCAGCAGGGACACGAGGCTACCAGAGATGTAGGCGAGATGGCTGAAAAGGCCGGCGTCTCTGCCGAGAGACGGATTGTGGAGGGCTATCCGGCCCAGGAGATCCTGCACCTGGCCGAAGAGGAAAAGGCCGGCCTCATAGTCATGGGCGGGATGGGAGAGACCGGCTTGAACCGGTTCCTCCTGGGAAGCGTGGCCGACAAAGTGGTGCGGAGTTCAGAGATCCCCGTGCTGGTGGTCAGGAGAGATTAGATCAGCAGTCCGGGTTTTCAGCCGTCCAGGTGATCAGCAGCCCGTCATCCAGGCGCTGCACATCTTTCAGGTGGAGCCGGGGAAAGCCGGCGGAATAACCCTCACCATCCACCAGCGTGGGAGACGCTGTTCCGCCTATGACCTGCGCACCCATGTAGACGCGGATCTCATCCACCAGCCCCATCTTTATCAAAGACCAGTTGAGGGTGGCCCCACCCTCTACCATGAGCCTTCGCACGCCCCTCTCATAAAGCCGGGAGAAGAGCAATTCCAGATCGACTCTCTCTCTGCCGCAGATGAGAGTCTCGCTTCTCCGAGATAGCATCTCCAGCCTCTCCTGGGGAGCGAAGCTGCCGGCGGCAATGATGCAGCCCGGACCCAAGATCCTGGCTACGAGCGGTGTGCGCGCCCGGCTGTCGGCCACAATTCGCAGGGGATTGTCCGGGCGGCCCGCCGCCCGCCTCTCCAGCCGCAGCCCCTCCGACTTGACCCGCAGTTTGGGATCGTCTGCCCGGACGGTGCCCACGCCGACCATCACCGCATCACTCTCCGCCCGCAGGGCGTCTACCCTTGCCAGATCCTTCTGGCCGGAGATCCTCACCTGCCTCCGCTTCTTCGAGCTTATCTTGCCGTCAGCGCTCATGGCGCTGTTGATGAACACAAAAGGCCGGCCCATGATAGTCGCACCCCGCAACTCCTTACTCTATTCGATCCTCATCTCATATTCCATATTCTTGTCTTTTCTACTCATGAGGGCAATGCGGACAGAAGCTAAATAGATTGCCAAATCTACCTTTGAGCGTGTCTAAAGGGCGCGATATCCTTCTGCAGGGAACCATAATCTGCGGAGACGACTTCCGCGAAGAAGAGGGCTACATCTGCCTAAGGGACGGGATCATTCGCGAGATGGGCCAGGAGAAGGTGGATGCCGACTTTTCGGGCATCATCTGCCCCCGCTTCGTAAACGCCCATGTCCACCTGGGCGATTCCGCCTTCAAGGACCCACCCTTCCTGCCTCTCTCCGACCTGGTGGGGCCGGGAGGCCTCAAGGCACGGCTGCTGAGAGAGACGCCCCGCAGGCTGCTGGTGGAGGGAGTGCGAAGGAGCCTGCATCAGATGGAGGCATCCGGCACATACGCTTTTGCCGATTTTCGGGAAGGAGGACATGAGGGCGTCCTCCTGCTGGAGGAAGCGCTGGGGGATATGCCCCTGCGGGCAAGAATCCTGGGCAGGCCAGCCTCCCCTGCCCTAGATGCCTCTGCGAGGGGGGGCGCCGCGCGGCCTGCTGCGCCCGGCAGATGCTGGGGGCTGGGACTCTCCAGCACCCGCGACCACCACCCTCATTTCATTGAGGCGGCAGTAGACGCCGCCAGAGAAGCCGGCCAGGCGGTGGCCATTCACGCCGGAGAGGCGGAGCGGGACGACATCGGCGATGCCCTGCGCCTGCGCCCTGACATCCTGGTGCACATGGGCCGGGCGGATGAGCGGGAGCTGAGGCAAGCGGCAGATGCCGGCATGGCCGTGGCCATCTGCCCCAGGTCCAATCTGATCACCAATTCTGCCCGGCCTGATGTAAAAAAGATGCTCTCTTATGGCCTGACGGTGGGCGTGGGAACGGACAACGTCATGCTCAATTCGCCGGATATGTTCGAAGAGATGCACATCCTGGTGAGAGCGTTGCTGCATGACGATAGACAGGTATTTAAGATGTGCACGCTAAATGGTGCTAAAATGCTGGGATTGGACGGACAGATCGGGTCCATCCAGGAAGGAAAAGAGGCAAGGCTGATGGTCATAGACGGCAGCTCAGACAATCTGTGGGGATGCAAAAGCCCCCTTGCCGGGGTGGTGCGGCGGGCCGGGCCATCCGACATAATGGCGATCTTCTAGAGGTATATCATGTTCAACAAAATTTTAGTGGCAACGGACGGATCGGAGCAAGGATTCAAGGCGGCCAGGGTGGCCCTGGAGCTAGGAAAGATCTCGGGCGGAAGCGTCACCGCCATTTACGTCGCCGACACCAACCGGACAGCCCACCTTCCGGACGACATGCTGCTGCTCAGCATCCGGGAGCTTCTGCTCAAAGAGGGCAAGGACGCTGTGGCGCAGGTGGAGATCATAGCCGATGAGATGGGCGTGCCCTATGAGGGCGCTGTGGTGGAGGGCAATCCCGGCAGCGAGATCATGAGATTTGCCGAAGAGAAGGGAGTGGATATCATCGTCATGGGGACGGTGGGTCGAACCGGCCTGGACAAGTTTTTGCTGGGCAGCGTGGCCGAGAAGGTGGTGCGGGGCTCCA
>DAOPZB010000099.1:0-6544 GCA_035353195.1 Methanothrix sp.
CGAAGATCACGAAGGATGCACAAAGGACGGAGGCTCCTTTGAAGTGCTGTTCAGAGCATATTTGACAGCCGCCTCACAGTGAATGGTCATGGTATCAAAAACGGGAATGTCTACGTCATCCTGTTTGATCAGCAATGGAATCTCAGTGCACCCCAAAATGACGCCTTCAGCCCCCTCTTCGGCAGCGAGGCGGTTGATGATCTGCACAAAACGCTCCCGGGAGCTGTTATAGTACTTTGCGGCGCACAGCTCATCGAAGATCACAGAATTGATGGCCTCCCGCTCGGATTCATTGGGAATTACCACATTGATGCCGTGCCTTTCCAGCCGCTCTCTGTAGAAGTCCTGCTCCATGGTGTACCTGGTGCCCAGCAGCGCCACGGTTTTTAAACCGCTTTCATTGACATCCGCCCCTGTGGCATCGGCGATGTGCAGGACGGGGATGCCGACTGTCTCCTGGATATAGTCCGCCCGGGAATTTATGGTGTTGGAGGCGATGATGATGAAATCGGCTCCGCCCCTCTTCAGCCTCCAGGCGGCATCGATTATTGTTTCATTCAGAGCACTCCAGTCTCCCCTCTCGGCGAGCCGCTCCTGCTGGGAGAATTCTCCGAATTCGATGGAATACATCAGCACTTTGGCAGAGTGCAGGCCCCCCAGCTCCCGTCCCACAATTTCGTTGAGCAGCCGATAGTACTCGATCGACGACACCCAGGAGACGCCGCCGATGATGCCGATGGTCTTCATCTCCAGATGATCTGAGATATTGACCCCGACATTTGCGTTCTCCGCAGGAGATGCATCAGCAGAGCTTCCGGATGCTGCCCCCGATAGGGCCAGAAATAGGGAGAGAACGATAATTCCTAGCAAGCTTAGATATTTCATGATATCACTTCATTTTATTTTATAGATTCAATTGCACTCTGATGATATCATTCTTAAATAAGTTTCGAAACAAAAAGGTAAAACCAAGCCAAATCCTGGCTTCGCTTTCTAACATCCATTAAATTGATATAACATAAATGCCAAAGGTATGATAAATAATAGGTGAGCGTACATGAGAACCATGCTATTTTCGGGTATAGTGCTCTTAATGGCAATTGTGTTTTTGTCAAGCGCACAGGAAGGTATTGGGCCTGGAAAAATGATTACCTCTCCAATTCATAACGATATCGTTGGCAGCTCTGTAGTGGTGAAGGGTCAACTCCCGTCAGAACCGGGTGACGATCAATTCTTTTGGATAGCGGTAAAACCATTAAATGCTGTTACGAATTGGTTCCCACAGAATAATGCTGAAAAACAGCTCCTGATAAAGAAGGATTGGTCTTTTGAGGGAAATGCTTATCTTTGCTGCGATAACGGCCAAAAGTTCGAAATTGCCCTACTCAAACTGGACAGAGATCAAAATCAAAGGTTCAGAAATTATGTAAATAACTCTTTGGTGAATGGCGATTGGTGCTCGATAACAGTGGGACATCCCGGAGCCAATGATAGTGTGTCTCTGGAGGTCATCCAAGAATCCAAGTTGGACTGGATTGAAGTCGAATTAAACAAGACTATATAAGATAATTCTCGTGATGGAGTAGAGAAGACTGCAAAAAATGCAGTATTAAATTTTTATCATTCTTTGGCATTTCTACTGTATCTCCTGCGGTCACATGTCTGGCATCTGCCACCATCTTTATGTTATATGGCCGCTCAACAGAGGTCGTTTACCATCCGATACGAGGAGGCTTTAAATGAAATACAGCATAATTGCAATTCTATTTTTCATATTCCTGGCGATGGCGTCTGCAACGCAGATTGACCCGCTTGGGGAAAACGATAGCACCTACAGGGAGGACATCGGAAAGACCATGGGAGAGGACATTTTGAATACCGGCCAGGACTCTTTAGGCAATGCCACTCCGGTAATTACAGGAAAGAACCTGCCCGCCGCCTCGGTGGGCAGCCAGCCGGCACCCCATGCCAGGCTTCTCAGCCCGAGCAACAACTGGAGCCTGAACCTGCTGGACAGCCTGGAGAGGTCGGCATCCCTGCAGATGAGCCAGTCGAATGATGTGATCTTCGGCAAGGGCACAGTTGCCGCGCCAGGGGGCTCTCAAGGTGCCTCTGCCAGCGGGACCATCAGCGGCAACAAAGTGAGCATGGATATCCTCACCGACGACCTCACCCTCTTCCGGCTGTCTTTGACCATGAGCGGCAGCTCTCTTTCCGGAGACTATCACGGCTACAGCCCAACCATAGTCACCTGGAAGGGGATTGCCATGGGAAAGATAAGCTGATTGCCCCCAATTTCTTTTTTTTAAAAATTTTAAAATTTTTATCGGCTATTGTCGTATAACCATTAAGCTTATCAACTAATAAATAGCTTCCAGCCAACTGCAAGAATGCAAAAAAGAAGGTGCATAAGCCATGAGATACATTTCGCTGATACTATTATCTTTGCTTTCCATCGCCTTTCTGGCGATATTGGCTCAGGGCATCAACTGGGATGATCCCACCAACGATGCCGATGAGATGATTAGTTCAGGAGAGACACAAACCATCACCCCGCCTGCGGGCCAGGCGGCAACTCCCAAGCTCTCCAGGGATTCGCAAAAGAACAAAAGCTCTCTGGAATGGACAATGCCCAGCACTCTCTCCGGCAACACCGATAGCGCCAAAGCGTCCAGAGCCGCAGCGGAGGCAACAGGGGAGTCTGAGTCTGATACAACCACATCAGCCGATGAAACCACCGTGGAAACGGCATCCACCGAAAGCGTAGCGGCGGGATCGACCGCTGCAACAGCCGCAACGGCTGACACGGAGCTGCCCCCCGCTCAAACGGAGACGGCGGTCATGACTGTGGGCGGGAGCTGGTCGCTGCTGCTCAACGATACTGAGCAGAAAGACCTGGCCGTATCCCTCTTCCAGAAGGACGGCGACGTCTTCGGAGCCGGGAAGATGAGGGCGGGAGAGAGCCTGATGGATGTCGCCCTATCCGGGACTGTGGACGGCTCAAGGCTCGAGCTGAATGTGGTATCTCTGGGCACCATCAGCCTCTACAAGCTGGATTTAGACGTGAGCGGAGATGCCGCAACCGGACAGTTCCTGGCGATCTCCACCAGCGGCGAGACCTGGACCGGAAATGCCGAGGGGCAGAAGACTGCCTGAAACGAGACGGATAACGGGAGTGCAGTGCCGCAAGACCCGGCACACATTTTTGGCTCTTCTTTTTTTGTGTGGTGGCGAAATGGTTCTTTGTTCTCTGTGTCTCTCTCGCCTCTGCGTACTTTGTGAGCTTTGTGATCCTTGAGGTTAAATCCTTAGGTCATAATTAATCATTCTGTTTTCTACTGATCTACTGATAACTGATAACCGCAAAGGACACAAAGCACACAAAGAACTCACAAAGATGGCATTTTTGTACCACACCGATGCACAGAGAAGAGCTAAAAACGTGAACGAGAGATATAATCACTCTCAATCGCCACTGTCTTCATGAGACTCTTCCCGAAACTGCCTCTGCAGATGATCAGAGATCTCCTGCACCGCCTGATGCAGCACCTTTTCGTGGTCATACTCAGCGACCATCTTCACCAGATCGGAGCGGGGGAGAGCGGAGAGAGTCCGCACCTGCTCTATGAGGGCAGGCACAGCTCGCAGGATATTGTCCACGATGCTCACCGCCGCCTTTCGGGCCGTGCGGGAGAGGGGATTTAAGTCGATGGCGATCACCTTCTTTCCCATAGCTGCCAGGGCCTCGCAGCGGTCTCCGTCCTCCAGAGGGATGAGGACCACATCAGCGTCATAGATTCCGCCCTTAGTCGCCAGCGCGCGGGCGTGCTGCAACCCCGGCACGGATGCATCGGGATTTTCGCCCAGCACCCGCCCGGCGCCCTTTTGGCGCAGCAGGTCGGCGATCTTTTTGACCCTCTCCTCGGAGCGGTGGAAGAGGTTGACCTCCAGGGGGATGTCGAGAGCCTCCGCCAGGGCCACCATCTCCTCTGCCGCCAGGGCGGCCACGTTGCCGTTGACGCTGAGAGCCGGCCGCTCCGCCAGGAGGAGCAACGCGGCAGCCGCCCGAATGGCCTTCTCCGCAGAAGGCGTGGTCTTTTCGCCGAGCAGGTAGTCGAAGCACTCTCCCCGGCCCTGGGCAATCAGCCCCTGCGTACTGGTGTAGCCCTGGCGGACCCCGTCGGCCACCCGCTCGCGGGCCACCAGGGAGGCATATCGTGGATGGGATTTGGGAATTTCAGTCAAGATTAGCACCTCTTTGAGATATGGTAGTGGTATGGACCTCTCCGAAGTCCTTCAATGCCTGGCGGCAGCCGTCGCCCCCCTCGCTCCAGGCGAATACTGCGTCGCCAAGCATGATCATGCTGGCCAGGCCGCCGGCTGCCTCTACCGCCTCTATGGCCTGGAGGGCCCAGTCGCTGGCCAGGCCGGACTGCACTGTGAAGCGGCGGGAGAGGAGCATGAAATTTTTGAATGTGGGCCTCTTGAGCAGGTCCTTTAAGGCGGCAACGCCGGCCCGGTTGACCGCCTGCATGACCCGATCGTCGGAGAGGACGGCGCTGGTGGAGATGGGGCCACGCACGACGAAGCTGATGGGAAGAGGCGGGACTGCAATTCGGTCGATCCTGCCGGCCCCCGGCGCTCCCGGATGCAGGCGCACCACCAGGCCGCCGGCATTTTGGGCGATGACGTCGCCCAGGCCCGTGCGATGGGTGACCTCCGCCTCATGGGCCACGGCAGCGGCCTGATCTGCAGTGAGGCCTAGGTCGAAGAGGGAATTGAGGGCGTAGGCTGCGCCCAGAGCCCCGGCACCGCTGGCCCCGAAGCCGGAGCCGAAGGGCATTTGCAGCTCCGTCGAGGCCCGCACCGGCCGGGGGGCCAGCCTTTCTGCCACAAACCGGCTGACGGGTGCAGAAGAAGGAATCCCGTTAAGAAGGATTTCGTGATTGTCGGCAATTCCCTTAATGGAGTCACTCGCAGTGGCGCCAATAGTAGTAGCAGTAGCCGTAGTAGTAATAGTAGTGGTAATAGTAGTAGTTGCCCCCAGAGAGAGGCACAGGCCGCAGCCTATGGAGCCGGAGAGGCGGGGGTCATCCCTCCTGTGGGCCGCGAAAAAGCCGGTGATGTGGGAGGGCACCCAGGCCCGCACAGACTTGGCCCCAGGAGTTCTAATTTCGTCTGTATCGTCCCGGCTCATAGAACCTCCGCCAGGGCGTCTATGATGCTCTTCGCGATGAGGCTCTTTCTGCCTGCCGCCTCCCGCCGCCGGCCCTGCCGGTCGATGATCAGCACCCGGTTGTCGTCCGTTCCCATGCCGCCCCTGGAGACATCATTGGCCACCACAAAGTCCAGCTCGGCGCCGCGCAGGGACTGCTCCGCCCGGGCGGCCAGGGCCTCATCAGAGAGGCCCGTCTCCGCCTTGAAGCCCACGATCCTGAGATGGGGATAGGCCTCACGAACCGTCTTGATGATCTTTTTGGTGGGAAGGAGGCGCAGCACCAGCTCCTGACCCGACTTTATCTTCTCCGCCGCCGGGTCGAGGGTGTAGTCGGCCACCGCCGCGGCGCTGATCAGAGCGTCGCAGCCGCGGGCCACCTCCGCCATCACGGCGTCGAGCATCTGGCCGGCGCTCTCGGCGTAGACCTGATGCACCGGGATCTCCTGGGGGAAGCGGTGAATAAGAGTCACATCCGCCCCGCGCCGGCGCGCCTCCAGGGCCAGGGCCACGCCGGTCTTGCCTGAGGCCCGGTTGGTGAGGATTCTGATGGGGTCGACCGCCTCGGCGTTGGAGCCGCTGGTGATGACTATCCGCTTGCCGGCCAGGTCGCCGGGCCCCAGCAGCCTCTCCACCTCGATGACGATGCGGGCGTTGTCTGCGATCTTGGCTTTGCCCTCCTCGATCCTGGGGTCGATGAGCGCCACGCCCATGCCGCGCAGGGCCTCCAGATTCCTGAGGACGGCAGGGTGGCGGTACATGGCCTCGTGCATGGCCGGGACCACTGCTACGGGCTTGCCGCTGCCCAGAGCGGTGGTGGCGAAGGTGGTCACGGGGGTGTCGTCTATGCCGCAGGCCATCTTGCCGATGGTGTTGGCCGTGGCGGGGGCGACCAGCAGAAGGTCGGCGAGGCCTCCCACGCCGCAGAAGAGCACATGCTCAACCCGGCCGGTGATGGCGGTTATGGCCGGATGGGTCGTGGCGTACTCCAGGGCGTAGGGGTGGAGGATCTGGGCCGCCGCGGCGCTCATGACGCAGTGCACGTCGGCTCCGCGCCGGATCAGGTCGCGAATGAGGTCGACCGTGCGCACCGCCGCTATGCTGCCGGTGACAGCTACTACTATTGTCTTTCCCGAAAGCGTATCGCTTACCGTGCCTGTGATATCGGAGGGCATGATTGGTCCTGCGCCACTATGGTGCTACACAAAGATGGCTCTTTCCCCTGCCCAAGGGGGCCCGCAGGCCCGGCCGGGCGGGCGGAGAGGTCCGAGCAGGCACAAACCTTATTTAACAATTCAATCGAGGGACTATGCCGTGCCGGGGTGGCCT
>DAOPZB010000100.1:0-2062 GCA_035353195.1 Methanothrix sp.
CGATTGGTGGGCAAAGAGGAGATCTGGGCGGCCATCTGGGGAAAGGTGCTCTACAACTGCTCGCTTAATCCCTTAGGAGCCCTGCTCGGCGTGCCCTACGGCCGGCTGGGGAAAAGCGAGCATACCCGGAGCATCATGAAGCAGGTCATAGAGGAGATATTTCTGGTGATGCAGGCGCGCGGTGTCAGCGTGCCCCATAAGGATGCCGAGGACTACTATCACTTCCTGCTGGAGAGGCAGCTTCCGCCCACTGCTCTGCATCGCGCCAGCATGCTTCAGGACATAACCATAGGCAGAAAGACGGAGATAGACGCCCTGAACGGTGCCATATCCCGCTACGGTCGCGAGCTTTCCATCAGCACTCCCTATAACGATCTTCTGACGGCACTGATTAAGTTCAAAGAAAGCCATGACTGAAGGCATGACTATTTATCAGTGATCGACAAATTATTTGCCGGGAGTGAGAATTTGCCGGAACTGACGGAGATATTGAAGACCATCACTGAGGAGATGCAAAAGTCCCTCTCCCCTAAAACCGCTGTGGGAGAGGCTGTGACAGTGGACGGCCGGACGGTATTGCCCCTGATGAGCGTGGGCATGGGATTTGGAGCCGCTGCGGGCCTGGGCAAGGAGAGCAGCACGGGAAGCGGAGGCGGAGGGGGCATAGGCATCAAGCCGGTGGCCGTTGTGGTAATAGATGAGCAGGGCGTGCGTCTGGAGAGGCTTCAGGCCAGCAAGCACTCCCTGGCCGAGCACATGGTGGAGGCCGTGCCCAGGCTGGTGGAGAGCCTCTCTCGTAAGAAGGAGACACAGGTACAGATAAAAGACGGAGAGCTGCAATAGCCGCCCTATTGCAGCCATCCGATCATTCCATCATCTTCCCATCATCATTTTCTTGCCGTGCCCCTTTGTCTCCATGTCCAGGAGCAGAGCATATTTTCCTGCCTTCGGTCCTGCCGATAGGAGCAGCTCTCCCTTTCCCATCATCCCCCCATCGGAGGACGAGATCAAAACGGAGACTCTGCCCTGGGTCTCTGACGGAGGCTCTGAGCCCGCGTTGCCGCCGCTGCCCTCTCCATCGGACAGGTCGGCCTGGAGTGATGTGGAGTTATTGCCTAAAGCCTCAATCCGGATGTTGACCAGAGGGTATATGCTGCGCTCCAGTATCAAGCTGCCCCGATAGACCGTATCCCCCTCCTGCCCCCGGATGTCGTCTCTGATCTCCTCCAGGCTCTTGTTGGACTGAAGCAGCCTCTGGATCTGGCCTGCCTCCAAAGGCTGGAGAGACTCCACCTTCAGCCGCAGCAGAAATGAATCATTTCCCCGCAGGGCAAAGCCATGACCGCTATGCAAAACCTCTACAGGCACGCCCGCCGGAAAGCCTCCGTCTTGAATGGGCATCATCATCGATCCGTCATCCCGCGGAAGGCCTCCCTCACCCTGATCGTCCGGCCCGTCTCCGCCGTTGACCTGGCCGAGAGACACCCCCGGCAGCACCATAAACAGCAGACCCAGGAGCCCAATTAACACGGCTCGTCCAAAGTTGTTCTTCATCGCATCCGCCTTCATCATAGTTTGCCTCTCATTATTATAAGATTAATTGCCAAAACCGCCGTCATTCAGGAAAAGCTATAAAAAATAGTAGGAGGGAAAAGACGCCCTCGGCGCATTAGCTCACCGTCTCAGGCTTCTTCAGGGGCCGTCTCCACGGAATTGACGATCCTGGAGATCTGACGGTTGTTCTTTCTCATCTCGCTTATTTCGTTTACCGTCATGTTGTTCATCTCCTGGATTTTCTTCTCCTTCAGGGCATCCAGCTCACTAAGAGTCATGCCGTCCATCTCTTCCATCCAGGACTGCTTCAGCTCCCGGATCTGATTGACTGTCATGTCGCCGAGCTTCTCGAGTGTGATGTCGCCATACCAGAGGAGGGAAAGAGATGATCCGCCAATGCCTTCATTTCCATGCTTGCCGCCTCGCTTATCCTCTCCGCCGAAGTTGCCCATTGCGCCGAACCCGCCGGATGAGCCATTCATGTTGCCGCCCATCATGTTGCAGCCAT
>DAOPZB010000100.1:2162-6530 GCA_035353195.1 Methanothrix sp.
GCCATCATCATTTCCGCCCATCATCCTGCCGTTTTGATTGCGTCCATCCTTCTGTCCTTCTGGAGCGCCCATCTGCATATCCATGCCCCGTGCAGGGGAATCATTGCCACCCATATTGGGGCCCATCCTGCCGGAGCCGCAGTTCATCGCACCCTGGCCCATCGGGCAGGATGTGGAGTTGTTCCTGGACTGCTTCATCAGCTCTTTGAGCTCTCCCAGGGTCATATTGCCCATCTGCTCTGCAGTCAGATTGCCGATCATGGGGCAGTTGCCCTCGTGTTTGAATCCGCCGGAGGCTCCCGGCATGGAGAAGGCCGGAGCTGCCAGAAGGCACAGGGCTGCCAGCGCAGCCAGCGTAAATCCCAATTTTGCATTCATGTCTCTATCACTCATCTTAATTTGCTTTTTACCCACTCAACATACCCGTTTCAATCATCCGGACGGTCATTCATCTGTCCGGCAACACACCTTTAGGCCGGAACGATAGAAAAGATAGGAGCCGAACGAACGATGCCGGCCAGGCTTCAGCGTTTAAATAAAAGGCCTAAGACTGTTCTTTTCGGGACAGGAACCACTCAGAAAGTTCGATTATGTTGGTGCGACCCCATTCCTTCTTTGTTACCAGTTTGCGCCTCTCCAATGAGATCAATATCCCGGTTAACGACGATTTGGGAGTTGCTGTCTGATAGCGGATCTCCGCCTGGGTCATTCTGCCGCCGTGGTCTATCAGAGTGGACATCACCGCTCTTTCCCTGGCGGTGAGGGTCTGCATCACCGCCGCCATCTCTGAGCTGACGGTTATGACCCCGCCCGCGCTGCCCGACGGAGATGAGGGGCTCTTCGGCATAGACTCGGATTCGAATTCAGGTCCACCATCGGTGGCGACTTCAGACCCGCCTTCTGATTCGCCTTCGGATTCACCATCGGTTTCACCCAAAGGTTCGACCTCGATCAGCCCTGACGCCACCTGGCCGCCCTGGTTGCCGCCCACCTGGCTCCCTTCCAATTCTTGCGGAGCCTGCGCCGCCTCTTTTCCGGATAGGTCGCTGTCGCGACCGCCATCGACCTCACCATCAGGGCCATTGTCGCCATCCTCATCCAGTTCGTCGCTGCCTCCTGCGCCGGACGGGGCTTGCCCGGAGGAAGGCTGTGAGGTCTCCGCGGGCCGGCTGCCACCCCTTGCCCCGCGAGCGCGCAGGACGAACATGGCCGCGGCGAAGCCGACCACAATCAGGGCGGCAGCAACGATGATCAGAATCAGGCCGGAGCCGTCCGGCAAAAAGCCCGGAGGGGGCACAGGGGGCAATAGGCTGCTCTTGCCAGCCTCCAGAGGCTGGCGATAGTGAATGGCGATCTGGGGATTTGAGAGGTCATAACCCTGAAGATCAGCGACTATGGACTCATTGGAGGCGGAGAGCAGATAGCCCAGGCCCCGCGAGGCATTGATCTCTCCCAGACGGGTCTCTTTGGGGAGATAGAAGGTGACCCGATAGTCGTCAAAGCTGCCCTGAGCATTGAAGTTGAGCGTCCAGAGGTCGCCCGACTTCTCCGTCAGGCCGTCGGTCAGGGCATAGAGGCGATGAGTGTCATTTTCAAGGCGAAAATCGGAATTGTTGAGAAAATCCAGGCCTTCGGCGCTCTCGGCATAGCCGGTAACCAGGGCCTTGCCGGCGCTGTCCAGGAAGACATTGAGGATCAGACTCTGTCCGGGGGCGGTATCAGAAGCATCAGAAGCCCCCTCCGGAAGAGCATCCGAATCTGCGGCATGCGCCGGCAAGAGGGGAAGGGCAATAGCAACAGAGAGCATCAGTAAGAAGATGAGACATTTATCCGTCACCACTCTCATTCCGGCTGGGCTTCTCATAATTGAAATGCCATTTGGGCTGGATCTATTTAAACCGCACTCCGATCTACCATCCCCGGCTGGCGACGGGCATCCTCCAGCCGCTGCCAAAGGCCCTGTCGGTCACTTTGAGGCCGGGGGCAGCCTGCCGTCTTTTAAACTCGGCGTTCTTTACCAAGCCCAGCACCCGTGATACCGTGGCCCCGTCAAATCCCTGGGAGACGATCTCCTCCCTGGATTGGTGCAGTTCGATGTATCTCTCCAAAATGCCGTCCAGGATCTCGTAGGGCGGCAGGCTGTCCTCATCCTTCTGATGGGGCCGGAGCTCTGCGGTGGGGGCTTTTTCCAGCACTGAAGCGGGGATGGCCTCCCGGCTCCAGCTATTGTACCAGCGGCTGACCCGATAGACGGCCGTCTTGGGCAGGTCGGATATTACAGCAAGTCCTCCGGACATGTCTCCGTAGATGGTGCAGTAGCCCACCGCCAGCTCGGACTTGTTGCCCGTGGTGAGCAGCACCAGTCCGAACTTGTTGGAGAGGGCCATGAGCAGGTTGCCGCGAATGCGGGCCTGGATGTTCTCTTCGGTCACATCCCTGGCCAGACCCTGGAACGGCCCGCACAGCTCTCTGTCGAAGGACTCCATTATCTCGCTGATGGGGATGGTGATGGTCCGAATAACCAGCCTCTCCGCCAGGCAGGCGGCATCATCCAGGCTGGCCCGGCTGGTGAAGGGAGAGGGCATGAGCACGCCCAGGACGTTCTCCGGGCCCAGAGCCGAGGCGGCAATGGCCGCCACAAGGCTGGAGTCGATCCCCCCGGAGAGGCCCAGCAAGACGCCTTTAAAGCCGCACTTGTGCACATAGTCCCGCAGTCCCAGCACAAGAGCCCTCCAGATCTCCGACTCCGGGGTGAAGTCGTCTTCGGCTATGTGGGCATAGGCCGGCCCGGATGCCCCCGCTTCGGCCTCCGGGGAAGGGCTGAACTGGCAGGCCAGTTCTGCCAGATCGGCAATCACCACATCCGGCTCAAAGCCCCGCCCCCTGGCCGCGAGGCGGCCCTGGCTGTCGAAGGCAGAGCTTCTGCCGTCGAATATGAGGTCGTCGTTGCCTCCGACCTGGTTTACATACAGAAAGGGCACAGCATACTTCTTTGCCAGGAGGGAGAGCATGGCCTCGCGGTGCAGTTGCTTTCCGGCGGTGAAGGGCGAGGCGGAGAGGTTGATCACCGCCTGCGCCCCGGCGGCCACCAGCTCCTCCACGGGGTCGGTGTGATAGCGGCGTCGCTTCCACAGGTCGCGATCGTTCCAGATGTCCTCGCAGATGGAGACTCCCAGTTTAGCGCCCCCGATCTCCAGGATCTGGGGCTGTCCTGCCGGCTCAAAGTAGCGGTCTTCGTCGAAGACGTCGTATGTGGGCAGAAGCGTCTTTCGAAATGATCCCTCCACCCGGCCGTTCTTCAGCAGGGCTGCGGAGTTGAAGAGGGGACGGCCCACGTCTCCCGGATTTCTCTCCGCCAGGCCCACCAGCAGGGGTGGCAGGCCTTCCTCACGGCATAGGCGGGAGAGATCCTCGACCGCCGACCAGCTCCGCTGCACGAAATCGGCGTTGAGCAGCAGGTCGCGGGGCGGATAGCCGAGCAATGCCAGCTCGCTGGTGACCGCCAGGTCGACCCCTGGGGCGCGGCGGACGGCCTCGGCGATGAGGCGGGCATTGCCCCGGAGGTCCCCCACAGTGGGATTGAGCTGCAAAAGGGCTATTTTCATAGAAGTGAAGAAATGAATGGTGGTAAGAGATTTTAGCACTTTCGCGTGGAAAAAATATGGAGAGGCTCATCGCCTCCGCTTCAAGTGAACCAGGGAGACGCCTGAGATGGCTAAGAGTCCGGCGAGGCCCATAAATCCGGGCTGTGCCCTGGCCTCGGCTGCCGTCTCGTTTGTGGCATTCTCGGCGCGGGACGACAAGGCCTGTCCTGTGCCCCTGGCCTCTTCTTTGAGTTCAGGATTGGCGATGCCGGTTCCTGGCTCATGTACCCCCTGCGGTCCCCCGGCGGCTTTCTCCTCCCCGGAATTGATGCCCTGGCCGCTGCCCTGAGCGGAGGCCTTTGTCTCCGGGCTGACGATGCCAGTTCCCGGTTCATGAATGCCCTGCGGACCTGATGCCGCGGAAAGGCCTATGACGGCAAACAGGACTGCAAGCACTGCTAATATCTTTTTCATGGATAATTCCCTCCAGGACCATAAGAAGGGAGCAATAGGATATCTATCTTTGTCTATTGCATCCAATATATGTGTAGTCCAATATACGACAAAACCATAAATTGGGCAATAGTCGATAATGGAACCATTATATCGGCTTTTGGCAGATTTCGAACCATCTCCAACTTCGACGTTCGCCGAAAAAATTAAATATCGTTCAGGAGGAGTACTTCAATGTGAGATCTGCTTATGAAGCGATCTCCAATGGAGGTTATTAAAATGAGATACATGAAATTGCTGGCATCTCTGGCCGTGCTCTGCCTTCTGGCAG
>DAOPZB010000101.1:0-6474 GCA_035353195.1 Methanothrix sp.
AAAACAAGGATTGAAACCCCATCGAATGGTATAATATGGTTTGGGTGCCGCCGTCCGAGGGCGAGTTCCACGAAAACAAGGATTGAAACAAGGTGGACTAAATGAGAAAGCTCTTCAAGGTAACAATGTCCGAGGGCGAGTTCCACGAAAACAAGGATTGAAACGAGCATACTGGCAATGCAACGAACATAAACATACTGTCCGAGGGCGAGTTCCACGAAAACAAGGATTGAAACCAAATTGGCCGTCTTCCCCCATAGGCCGGTCGACGAGTCCGAGGGCGAGTTCCACGAAAACAAGGATTGAAACTTGGCCTTCCCTGGTGATCCCCCAATGAAACAGGAGTCCGAGGGCGAGTTCCACGAAAACAAGGATTGAAACATGTGTGCATGTGTCCAACTGCAAGGGATATGCTTGTCCGAGGGCGAGTTCCACGAAAACAAGGATTGAAACTTATATCTGCCGCCATGCTGCTCAGGCTGCTATTTCCGTCCGAGGGCGGGTTCCACAAAAACAAGGTTCGGCCCGCCTGGGGCATAATTTATGACTTTGTCATAAGATTATTGGCCTAGGATTGTAATTACTTTGTCCAAAGCTTCATCGATCTTTTACGATTTTAAATGGCCAGTTTTTTATAAAATTATATTACTATCAGCAGTAAATATTCTATTTGGCCTTATATTGCTTGTTCTATTGAGGGAACCCTCTTGAAAGTCGAATTCGTTTATCAGAACCGCATGTCTATCTCCAGATTGCCGGCTTGTTATCTGGCATAGAATTCTATCGTCTCCATCGAGTTCTGCCAATACAAGTGCAGGACGCCTCTTCGCTTTTGTCAGATCTGAGAAGGGAAAGGGCAGTACAACAACATCACCCTTTACAAATTTTTCCAAACTTCATCCTCCTCAGGGCTGAGCCAATCCTGCTTAAGAACCGATTCGCTTAATATTGCTGCCTCAATTATGTTCTTTTGGCCCTTGGCTTTTAGAGTGTAAATAAAATCAAGTATCTCTTCAAGATATTGCTCAGGGAAAAGCTCAATCTCCTTTTGAATCAATTCCTTTGTTTCCATATCGTAAATAGTACCCTGCCTGATGATAAAGGCTTTTTGCCCGTGCCGTACAGCTTTACTTCTTTCATTACTGGCCAAACCTGCCAATGAGCCCGGCTCGCCCGGAGCATAATTGATGACTTATAAAATTAATAGCATTGATTTCTTGCTGAGCGCATGAGGTATTTGTCCGTCCTTTGTGCGCCTTTGTGTCTTTATGCCTTTGTGGTGGATGGCGCGTGCTTACGGCTCCGACCAGCGTCTACTCCTCTGTTCCTTCAATTGTCAGCTCCCTCTGTGCGTCCTCTGTGCCCTCTGTGTCTCTGTGGTGAAAAACGTCGTTAGCCACTGGCTGCAGCCGACGCACTGCCGCCAGGAGGTTAGAGAAGCGCGTAGGATCCGGCCCCCTGGCAAGCGCATCTACATCCACTCGTAGTGCCTCATAACCTCAGGCACAAAATCATAGAGCAGGCTGTTTTCCACATACCCGAAGAACAGGCACCCTTCGCACTCCTCCATCATCTCCCTCCGCCTCTGCCGTGACTGCTCCCAAACCCGCTCGATCCCCTGGGAGACATTGCCGAGCGGCTGCTTATGCACCCGGCAGCCTTCGATGCTTCCTTCACAGGCCACATGCAGAATGATATCCGCCGCATGGCAGCGGAAACAGGGCTCCCTCCCCTTGACCATGCTCAGGTAGGTCTCGGAGTTGATGATGGGGCTACCCCCCCTCTTCAGCTCGATGAGACGCTCAATGGCCCTCTCGTAGGCGGAATAGTCGGCTTGTCTTATTGCCAGAGAGCCGCAGTCCGGCGATTCTTTCAAATTTATGGGCTCAAAGGAGACCCAGCAGCCCATGGACTCCGCCAGAGCCACCAGGTCCTCCAGCTCCCGGAAGTTGGCAGCCGATATCACGCAGTTCATGAGGACCTCATGGCCGGCCTGCTGAGCCGCCCGGATGCCCTTCAGTATCCCCTCTAAAGCCACGCCCCGCAGCCCCGGATAGCTTTTGATGCCGTCCACTGAGACGGAGAGCATATCCAGATCGGACAGCTCACCGGCTCTCTTCTGGAGGAGCAGGCCGTTGGTGATCAGAGAGGTGGTCATGCCCAGATCCCTGGCGTGATGGAGGATGGCCGGCAGGTCCTCCCGGAGCAGCGGCTCAACCGTCCAGGCATTGTAGACGGCTATGCCAAACCCGTGGGCCTCATCCAGCATGGCAAAGACCTGCGGCGTGCTCATCTCCTTTCCCGGCTGCTTCCAGTACTCGCAGAATCGGCAGCGAAGGTTGCAGCGGGCGGAGACGGCATGGGAGAGCACAAAGGGCCGGCCTTTGACTCTCATCTGCCACAGCGCCTGCAGAGCAGTCAGGGGAGAGAAGGACCTCATGCAAAGGAGGATTGCTCCTCTCTGGATTATAAACCTCTATGCCCATTTGGCAATTCGGATGATATGCTTAATTTTGATAATATTAAATAATAATAAAATTTTCAGGCGCTTTATGAGATAGTGAGATTAAAAAGCTCACCGAAAACTATTAAACGCCGGCCATGAAAAAGTGGCGGTTATCGATGATGATGATGTTTGACCTACTCCTGCAGACGCTGAGCAGCACCTTCGACACCATGATAACCGTCTTTCTCATGCTCTTTCTAACCGGCCTTCTCCTGGAGCTGGGCGCTTTCCAGCGCATCTCTCACCTGGCCCGGCCCCTGGTCTCGATCTCTCACCTGCCCCCAGTCTCTGCCTCCACCTTCGTCATCAGCCTGGGCTCCGCCCTGGCAGCCAACACCATGATCGCAAGGCTGCGCTCCGAGGGGCAACTGACCTACCGCCAGGCCATGCTCAGCGCCATGATGAACAGCGTCCCCGTCTACTTCCGGGAGCTGTTCACATACCAACTGGCCTTCGTCATACCGGTGCTGGGGCTCTTCGTGGGCGGCCTTTATGCATTGATCTCCATCGCCACCGGGCTGATAAAGCTGATACTGGTGCTGCTGCTGGGCCGGGCCTACCTGCCTGCCGCAGAAAATGTTGCCCCATCCGATAGGGCAGCTCTCAGCCCTGCCCCCGCCCGGCCATTGCCGCCCCAAACCATGCAGCTTGCAGATCCTGAGGCAGAGGGCAACCACTCAATTGCCCGCCTCAAAGTTGCAGCATCCAAATCCCTGCGCGGCCAGACCCGCATCTTCCTGAGGATTGCCGGCCTTTACTTCATCATGACCTTCCTGGTGCTCTACCTGAGCCGGGAGGGAATCCTGGACTCTCTGAACGTCCTGCCCCTGGCCGACTTCTTCAGAGTGCCCCCGGAGACGATAATCCCCCTCACCGTCTACGTGGCCAGCCCCAAGGCAGGCATAGCTCTCCTGGGGCCCCTGATCCAGAACGGAGGCATATCGGAGATGAAAGCGCTCATCGTGCTCATGCTGGGGAGCATGTTCATGCTGCCCTTCTACTCCCTGCGCTCCCTCATGCCCAACTACACCTCAGTCTTCGGCATGAAGCTGGGCCTGTCCCTGGTGATAATATCGACAGGAATCAGCGTCCTGGTGAGAATGAGTGTTCTGCTGATGCTGCTCGCGGCTACAGGGTAAGAAGCAGAAGGCAGCCCTTCGCTATTTCCTGTGGCTGAACTGAGTTACTCTATTACCCTTTTGCCTTTTCCTTCTTGACCATGCCGTTTATGGACGCCCCGGCAAAGGCCGCCCCGACAACGATATTGGAGAAATAGGTGGCAGCGCGCCAGAGGATGACCAGCGGCCCGAGCAGCACCGGCGGCACGAACTTGGAATAGAGAATGCTCATGGACAGCTCCGCCACACCGCTTCCTCCCGGCGTGAGGGGCAGTATGGCGATTATGGCCAGGATGGTCTGGGCGGTGACGGAATGAAGGAAATTGGGGTCCGCCCCCATCCCCATGAGCAGGGCGGAGGGCACCAGGAAATCGCATATCCAGATGAGTGTGGTGAGAATTGCCATGAGCGGCGTGCAGCGAACGGTCTCTTTGGCCAGGTGAATTCCCGCCTGACGGAAGAGACAGATCTCCCTCTCCACGGAGTTGATTATCGGCCTGTTGCCGGTCTTTCTCTTCAGCCAGTCCATGATGGCGGCAATCCTGTCCGGACGGCTGACAAGCTGCCAGAGAAATCCGAAGAGCAGAATGAGCAGCACGAAGAAGAAAACGCCGATCTTGAGCCCAAATCCGGTCAGGAAGTTGGAGAACACGAGCAGGAAAGCGAGAGCTGCCACAAAGAATACGCTGTCGAGCAGCCGCTCGCCCACGGCAACGGCTGTGGCGCTCCCGTAGCTCATGCCGTCATCTGCCAGGATCTTGATGCGCAGAGGCTCTCCCCCTGCGGAGGAAGGGGTGAGGGCCGCCAGGAAGTTGGATGCCAAAGTGGATATGAGAGACAGCCTGAAGCTGATTTCATGGCCGGCCAGAGATGTCAGGCGCTTGAGCCGGACGGCGTAGAATATCCAGGAGAACATATGCAAAACCAATCCCAGCAGCAGGAACCTTCCCTGCACCCGCGACAGGGTCTCCCAGCTCAGATCCGATTCATAATATTTTAATATTATTATCATTGACGCCAAGCTCATCAATGTTGCCAGAAGCGCCGCCCTTACCTTCTCATCCTTCAGGTTAAAGCTCAAATTCCCGATCCTCAGATCCGCCCATCGACCTGTTTTTTTTTTGGTTTTTATTTTTAGTATTAATTAAGGCTTTCTTCATCAGCTTCCTTCAGCAACATCACGATAGACGGCCTCCATCCTTTCAAGCGCTGCAGGCCAGGAGTATCTCTCCTCCACCGCCCGCCGTCCTCTCTCACCAAGCAGCGCCCGCAGAGGCTCGTTTTCATGCGTGTCCAGTATCAGGCCGGCCAGCTCCTCCCGGCTGGAGAAGACGCTTCCTCCCCATCTGGCCACCTCATTTACTCCCGGAGTATCAAAGGCCAGAACCGGTGTCTTGCAGGCCATTGCCTCCAGCAGCACTATGCCGAAAGCCTCCAGCCGGCTGCTGGTGGGAAGCACCAGTACCTCAGCACGGGAGATTGTATCTATAAACATGCTTCGCTCCAGCCTGCCCGTGAACTTCGCCCGCACTGCCAGCCGTCTCGCCGCCTCCTCCAGCCTTTGCCTGTCGTATCCCTCTCCCACCAGCACCAGCTCCAGCTCAGGTGCGCTCTTCTGCACCTCCTTCATGGCATAGAGCAGATCTATAACGCCCTTATAGCCAAGCATCCTGCCCGCGTAGAGGACATAATCGGCCTTCCCCTCTGCCGGCACCGGCGGATAGAGGGATACGTTCACGGCATTGGGCACGATCTTCACCTTGTGCATATGGCTCTCCAGGAAAGGAGATGTTTCGGCATAGCTCTTCGTGGTGGCAACTATCGCTGCCGCCTCCTCCAAAACCGGCTCTACCATCCGGGAGCTGATCCTCTCCAGCGACCGGGCAAGGGCAGAAGGGACGGCATAGCCGTTCACGTCTGCAGGGATTACCACATCATTGTGATAGGTCACCACTGCCGGCTGCGCCCCCCTCAGCAGATAGGCAAAGAGGGGGCTGGGGATGTGGCTGTGATAGATGTCCGCCTCCAGCCTGGGAAGCCTCAAGGGAAGCGGCGAATAAAACAGGTCTACACTGGGGATGGAGATGAAATCATAATCCCGGCTGCTGCTACCGCAGGACGAGGCGACGCTGACCTGATGGCCGCGGCGGCAAAGCCCCTCCGCCAGCTCTTTGACGTGATACTCCACTCCGCCCACATGGGGCGGGAAATAGGGTGAGATCTGAACTATCTTCATGAATCTGCGAGATTGACTTTATCTGTTGATCTGTATCTGTTGATCTGTATCTGTTGATCTGTAGGCCTGATCTGTTGACCGGCTGATCGGGCAGTCCCTTTCGCATTTGATCGGATATTTTTTATCCTTTTCCCCTCCAGGCTAAGAAATCTTTATAAGCAGCTAGGCAATGCAATTGAGCGTGAAATTTACAGATCTGAAAGCCAGCGACCTGGCCCGACTGCCCGGCCTGACCTACGAGCATTCCATGATGGGTGCAGAAAGGGTTTATCTGCATCTTTATAACAAAAAGAACATGCACTGGTATCTGGCTGAATACGGCCCCATAAGCCGCAAGTTCTTCGGCTTCTTCGAGAACAAATCGGACGGCCTGACATCCGGGCAATGCAGCCTGGATGAGATCCTCTACTGGGCCAAAAAGGGAGGCGACTGGGAGCCGCTGGTTGACGAGAAATGGAATCCCGTGGAGGCCAGAGAGATCCCCATACTGGTGGAGTATGTCAAGATGATGATCCTCCAGCCCGATATTACGTAATAGTTGTAGTTAGTAGTAGTTGTAGTTGTGGCAGTAGCAGTATCCGTAGTAGTATCAGTTGCAGTAGTATCAGTTGACC
>DAOPZB010000102.1:0-6440 GCA_035353195.1 Methanothrix sp.
ACGAAAAGTGCCTGCCCTGCCTGCTCTGCCAGCCGGTCTGCCCCAGCCAGGCCATAAAGGTCACATTCAATAAAACCCGCGAGGACTATGGCCCCCTGCGGACGGGAGTCAAAGGAAAGATAGCAGTCGATCCTGAGAAATGCAATCTCTGCGGAAGGTGCGCCCCGTTCTGCAAGGCCTTTCTGCTGCTGGACCGCACGGAGCGGGAGAGGGAGCCCCGCAATCTGGTGCCCTACGAGCAGCTCTTAGTGGATGAGGAGCTGTGCGACTACTGCGGCCTGTGCGTCGCCGTCTGTCCGGAGGAGGCCATATCAGTCGAGGGCGAGCCCCTGGATGTGCCGGACAAAGATAAGGAGATCTCCGGCGAGATTGTTGTCGACCAGAGCCTTTGCATCGGTTGCGGGCGGTGCGCTCAGGTCTGCCCGTATGAGGCCATGGACATCAAGAAGCCCTTTGAGGGAGAGATCGATCTCATCGAAAAGAACCTGGTGCGCTGCGACCCCCTGGGCTGCCAGGCCTGCTTCAATGTCTGCCCAGCCAAATGCTGGTATGTCGACGAGCGGGGCAAAGCCGCTCCCGTCAAGGAGCAGTGCATATTCTGCGGGGCTTGCCAGAAGGCCTGTCCGGTCTCGGCCATAGATGTGCAGCGCTCCGCTGTTCGGCACACGGAGATCAAAGAGACCCCCTGGGCGGAGGAGTGGAAGCAGGCCATATCCGCCATTAAGACCGGCCAGCGCCCCCGTCCTGATGTGAGCGGGGCCGTCTCTCCACCGGAGATCGAAAGGCCGCCCCTGCCTGTCCCGGAGAAGCTGGAGGTAGATCCGGAGCTTCTGGCCCAGGTTGATAAGGCCCTCTCGCCTCTGCTGCCCCTTCTCAAAAAGCCCAAGGTGCGGCAGATTCTGGAGAGGGAGCCGGTGGATGAGGCTGTCCGCAAGATAGCAGAGAGGCTTTCCAAGGATCGGGCGAAGACGGGGGCGTCTTCGGCGGCAGATGATGGCCGGGAGGCGAGTTGATGACGGCGATAATGGACGAATTCAAGGCAGAGGTCTCCCGCCTGGCGGGGGAGGAGTTTTTGACCTGCATTCAGTGCGGCACCTGTTCGGCGAGCTGCCCCACGGCGAGTCTTATGGACCCCAGCATCAGAGGTCTGATCAAGCTCTGCCTGGAGGGCAAAAGGGAGCAGGCCCTGCACAATGAAACCCTGTGGCTCTGCACCTCCTGCCTGCTCTGCACAGTGCGCTGCCCGCGCGGCATCCGTCCCAAAGCCGTGGTCTCGGCTCTCAAGGAGATTGCCGAGAGAGGAGAGGCGGCGAAGAGCCTGCCGGCTGACGCGGCCTACGAGCGGCTCTTTCTAAAGCAGATCGGGGATTATGGCCGCATAGCCGAGCTCTCCCTGACCGGCGAGTTCCTGCTGGCCTATCCCCAGGGGATGGTGCAGTCCATGCAGGTGGGCCTGGAGCTATTTCCCAGGGGCAAGATCGGCCTGGAGATCGATAGGATCGAGGGCAGAGATGAGGTCAAAAGGCTGATTGAGGAGCTGAGGTGAGGACATGAAGCTGGCATACTATCCGGGCTGCGTCTCCGCGTCCACAGGAAAGGAGATGGACGCCTCAACCAGAGCAGTCTGCGCTGCCCTGTCCATTGAGCTGGAGGAGCTGGACGACTGGAACTGTTGCGGGGCGACCCATGTCTCCAACGAGCTGGTGGCCACCGGTCTTTCGGCCCGAAACATGGCTATGACGGATCTGCCCATCATGACCGCCTGCTCCATCTGCTACAGCAATTTAAGGAGCGCCGCCGAACGGCTGAGGGAGGCCGAGACACTGGATAAGGTGAACGCCCTCCTGGACAAAAAGTATAGCGGAGCCACCATTCGCCATGCCCTGGACGTTATCCTGGAGGCTCTGGCTGAAAAAGACGAGCGGATCGTCCTGCCTCTCCGCGATCTCAAGGTCGCACCCTACTACGGCTGCCTGCTCACCCGCCCCCGCGGCGTGGACAGCCCCGAGTTTCCCACATTGATCGAAAAGCTGATCCGAAGGCTCTCTGCCCAGCCGGTGGACTTTCCATTCAAGACCCTCTGCTGCGGCGGGCCCATATTCATGCCCCGCCAGGAGGCGGCGGAGGAGATCGCCTTCAAAATCCTATCCGAGGCAAAACGGGCCGGGGCGGAGGTCATTGTCACCGTCTGTCCCCTCTGTCACCTCATGCTGGACGCCAAGCAGAAGGCCATAGAGCAGAGGCGCGGGGAGCAGATCGGAATTCCCGTGCTCTATGTGACCCAACTGGCGGGCATCGCCTTGGGCCTGGGGCCGGAGGAGCTGGGTCTGTTCATGAACTCCGTGTCACCATTGCCGTTGGTGGAGAAGGCCTACGAGAGGATGACGGAAACGGAGTAAGGCTGAACGGGCTCATAACGCCAAACAATTTTATAATGTTGGGCATACATTTCAGATCTATCATCAGAGATTGCCGGCCCATTTTACTATCACTGCGGCATTGGTGCTCCAGATTATGCGGAAAGCCCGGCGGCAGAATTGCAGAGCCTCTCTCCTGTCGCCTCTGAAGCCCTGCCTCTTTACGGCAGCCGCCTGGCGGATGAACTGCATCTTCTCCCCGCCCAGCAGCCCCAGTTTCCTCTCCAGAAAGAAGCGCACGCTGTCTAGCACCCTGCCGGAAAAAACCGTGGCCGATGCAAAGTCATCCAGCTTCTCCTGCCCCTGCGGTATTGAGCCGGTCAGGAAGAGGTTTACAGACTCCACTTCGTAAAAGAGGGCCTTGACGGCATAGGCTGCGGCCTTTTGGGGATGGAGGGGTGCCAGGATGATGGAGGCGGCGGCAATGCTTTGGGGAACCCATATGGCTTTGAGGCTCTCCCAGCGGCTGAAGCAGGGCTGTATCTCCGGACGGATGTCTCTGCCCAGCAGTATTTTGCCCTCGTGCTTCATCTTATAGAACAGCGCCAGTTGGCTGGCCACCAGGGCTGCACCCGGCAGTAGGTCCGGCCTTCTGATCTTTCCCTCCTGCCAGATGATATCCCCCGGCCCGAAGACCTCAAAGGGCTTGTAGAGACGGGCCTGCTTCTCCAGCCTTTTGAGGAAGCCCTCTAAAAAGCCCGAACAAAAGCCAGTGGACACGACCCTTTTGAACTGAGTCCCGTGCTTTTCATCCATCCTCCAGAAGAGCTGAGAGGCAAATCTCTCCACATCTGCCAGGGAGTGCTGGCTCTTGACCTGGATGACCAGGTCCACATCGCTCTTTCCCAGCACGAACTCGCCTCTTGCGGCGCTGCCAAAAAGAAGGATGAAGTCGATCTCATCACCATAGGCCCGGCTGATCTCATCTGCGAACTCTTTCAGGAAGGCTTCTGCCTTCTGCTGATCAGAGGGATTTTGGCCGGGCACGCCTCATTTGCCTCCTCGCTTCGAATAATCAAATGCCTCCAAACAGGTCCGCCTTCCCGCCGCTCCTCCCCCGGAGCCGCTCCGCTTTCATTGACGCTGCCAGGGCCTTGCTGTAGAACCGATTGGCATACTCCTTGGCCATCCTCCGGGCGCTGAACTGATGGCCTGTCACCTTGATGGCCTCCTTCATCACCTTCACCCAGCCATGGGAGAGCCCGTCCTCGTCCACATCGTAATAAAGCGGCACAATCTCCTTCTCCAGCAGATCGTAGATGGCCGACGCATCCCTCCCGTCCCTCTCCGGACCATCCGCTCCCTGCACCGCCCAGCCGTTCCTGCCGTTGTAGCCCTCGATCCACCAGCCGTCCAGTATGGAGAGCTGGGGCACGCCGTTGAGCGTGGCCTTCATGCCGGAGGTGCCGCTGGCCTCCATGGGCGGCAGGGGATTGTTCACCCAGACATCGACTCCGTGCACCAGATACTGAGCCAGCAGCTCATCGTAGTCTTCGACGTAGGCAATGCGGCCGCCGAATGTCTGATCACGGGCGGCATTGAAGACCTGCTGGAGGAGCTGCTTACTCTGCTGGTCGTCCTGATGGGCCTTTCCGGCAAATATGATCTGCACCGGCCTCCAGGGATCGGCCACGATCTTGGCCAGCCTGGCCATGTCCTGCAAGAGAAGCGTGGGCCGCTTGTAGGAGGCAAAGCGCCGGGCAAATCCCAGCGTGAGAGCAGCCGATTCCAGGAGCACTCCTGATGCCATGACGTTGCTGGAATCCGCGCCGGGCTTACGCCATTTGTTTCTGGCCCTCTCCCGGATCTTGGCAATCAGCATCTCCTTCATGACCATGTGGTGCTCCCATAACGCCGAGTCAGGCATCTCGTCTATCAGCTTCCAGGTGGCGGGATGGTCGTGCTCTTCCAGCCAGGTCCTGCCGAGATAGCGGTTGAATATCACATCCCCCAGCCGCCGGTCAATCCAGGAGGGCACGTGCACGCCATTGGTTATGTAATCGATGGGCACTTTATCGACGGAAAGCTCCGGCCACAGTTGCTGCCACATGCTGCGGCTGACCTCGCCGTGCTTTTTGCTGACGGCATTTCGGAAGGCCGAGCTGCGCAGGGCAAAGGCGGTCATGTTGAAGCCCTCCGGCCTGGCGGGATTGGTCCCCAGGCGGAAGAACTCGTCCCGGGAGAGGTCCAGAGCGGGGAGGTAGGTGCCGAAGTACTTGTCCATCAATTGATAGGAGAAGACGTCATGCCCCGCCGGGACGGGGGTGTGGGTGGTAAAGACGGTGGTATCCTTCACCTCCTCGAAGGCGTCCCTGTAGCTCATGCCCGCCTCCACACGCTCCCTGATCCTCTCTAAAACGGCAAAGGCGGGGTGGCCCTCATTGCAGTGAAGAGCGGAGTATTCAATGCCCAGGGCCCGCAGGATGCACACACCGCCGATTCCCAGGACTATCTCCTGTCGCAGGCGCTGCTCCAGGTCCCCGGTGTAAAGCCGGTCGGATATGATGCGGTTCCAGGGGTCATTGGCCTCGCTGGAGGTGTCGATCAGATAAAGGCTGGTCTTTCCCACGTTGACCTTCCAGACCTCCAGATAGACGGGAGGGTCCATGACCGGAATCTTTATGGAAAGCGGCTCTCCGTTACTGTCCAGGATCTTTCGGATGGGCGCATTCTCCCGGTCCAGGAGCTCGCAGGCCCCCATCTGCCAGCCCTCCGGGGAGATCATCTGGCGCAGGTAGCCCTGGGGGTACATGAATCCCACGGCGATGAGAGGCACTCCCAGATCGCTGCACTCCTTGAGAAAATCGCCGGCTAAAAAGCCCAGGCCGCCGGCATAGAAGGGCAGGGCATGGTGCAGGCCGTACTCCGCCGAGAAGTAGGCGATCCTTCCCCGGTCCGGCCCGGCCACGCTGCGGCAGAACCAGCCGCCTGAGGGGTCCATGTAGCTTTCGAAGCGAGCCATCACCGCTTCGTAATGCCTCATGAAGTGAGGATCGGAGCAGGCCGCCTTCAGGGCCTGCTCATCCAGGCGGTTTAGCATCTTCACAGGGTTGTGATTGCTCAGATACCATCCCTGGCGGCTGAGGAGCTTGAAGAGGCCCCTGCCCTCCGGGTGCCAGCTCCACCAGAGGTTGTAGGCCAGCTCTCGCAGTCCAGATATCTCTTCCGGCAGATGGGGAAACTTGTCCTTGATTCCTAGCATGAGTGTCAGAGCTCCAGCGACTCGCAATTTCTGGCACTCTTCTCAGATATAGGCTTCTATTCCATGCTCTGGGATCTGCTCATCCTATCCTCCTCCTCAACCTACTCCAGACCACCCCTCTCCCGGCAAAATCATTAATAATTAATAGAGTAACAGTTAACATCAATTCTTATGCAGAGAACGATACAACTGCGTCGCACTTTGGGCCTCTTCGAGGTAACCATCTCCGGAATCGGCATAATTCTGGGAGCGGGCATCTATGCCCTCATCGGCCAGGCGGCGGGGCTGGCCGGAAACGCCGTTTGGATATCATTTCTGCTCTCGGCAGTTGTGGCCGTATTCACCGGCCTGTCCTATGCGGAGCTGGCCTCCATGTATCCCCGGGCCAGCGCCGAGTACGAATACACCTCGCAGGCCTTCGGCCGCTTTCCGGCTTTCGTCATCGGATGGCTGATCATATTTTCCGGCGTGATCGGAGCGGCGACAGTGGCCCTGGGATTCGCCGGATACCTCCGCGCTCTGGCCGGAGCCCCCCTGCTTCCCGTCGCCCTGCTGCTCCTGGCGGGCCTCTCGGCTGTCGTCCTCTTGGGGATCAAGCAGTCCGCCCGCCTGGCCATAGCCTTCACAGCCATCGAGGCCTCCGGGCTGGTGCTGGTGGTGCTCATCGGCCTGCCCTACCTGGGCCGGGTGGACTACTTTGAGATGTCGCCCCTGGGCCTTTCCGGCATATTTCAGGCCTCGGCTCTGATCTTCTTCGCTTTTCTGGGCTTTGAGGAGATGGTCAAGCTCTCCGAGGAGGCGAAGGATCCGGAGAAGAACAT
>DAOPZB010000103.1:0-6404 GCA_035353195.1 Methanothrix sp.
GACATAAGTTTCAAAAAAATTACACATTTTGAAAATCAAAACTGCGGAATATGGGATACAACGAGGTAGTATTAAAATATTTCAGTTAAAGAAGTACACGACCGATTATTCAGAGACATGGAACGAATTGAGGCCGAAAGCGAGTTTGTGCGGCTTCCATGGTAGCTTTCCAGGCCCATAATTCATCTGGTGCAGATCGGAGCGGAACGGCTCAGGCGATCTCTAAACTGGATCCAACCCCCAGGAGCCGGGAGGGCCTGGCCGCCGAGAGGCGGGCCTGGCGCCCCCAGTGACACCCTTTGCGGCTATCTGAAGGGCATCCTCCAGCCCAAAGCAGTCAGCCCAGCCTGCATGACGCGCCTGCCACTACGATTATTATTCGGCCGTCCCCTTTTACTCTTTCACCCTCGCAAATATCTGCTTCATCGTATCCTGATTGCTCTCCGTGAAGCTGAAGGGCGACTTGGTGAAGGGCTGGAAATAGATGGGCACGTCGTCCAGCCGATAGAACGTCCCGTCGCACTCCATGGAGTCAATCACGCCCGGCAGCACCACATCGGATATCATGGTGGTGGGGCAGGGAGCGATGTCTATACAGGCCACGGGAATCTCCGCCAGATATTCGGCGCAGGTCGCCGGGAAGTGCGACACCAGGTCCGCAGATACAATCAGCGCCGCGTCCACATCCCTCTCCCGCAGAAGGTCCACAGCCGTATACTCGCCGGGATTGTAGCGGGGATAGCCCCGGGAAAAGTCCAGTCCGAAGGGATAGCCGTAGAGGTAAGAGGCGATCTGGTTGAAGCCGGCCACATTGCAATGCCCCCGCAGGGCTCCGATGACGAACTTGGTGTGGTTGTTCAGCTCTTTTACGAGGTTGAATGCCGCCTCAGCATTGCGGTGCTTTCCGTAGGAGGAGGCGATTCCCAGCCCCACGTAAATGGATCCGAACTTGCAGCCTTTCATCATCTCCAGCATCTCCTCCATGAGGGAGATGGTGATGCCCGTCACAGCCTCGACGGAGGGGTGCGGCCTCTTGCCGTGCAGCAGTGTCAGGAGCGCCGACAGCAGCTCATGGTCGGTGTTGGGCTTGAGCTGGATGTGCAGGTCGGAGTTTTCGGCAGTTATGCTCCTCCTGGGATCAACGGTGATCACCGTCCGGTCGAACCTTCCCCTCCGGCTGAAGTGGCCCCGGGGGTAGACGGCATAGCGGGACATGTGCCTGGGCATGGACTCCAGGGGATTGGTGCCCCAGTAGACCGCCAGGTCCGACCTCGACTTGCTCTGGCCGGCAGTGGCTCCGACGCGCCCCGCCTCCTGAATTCCCATGGCCGTCGGCCCGTGGCAGACGGTGGAGTTGGAGTCGATGGCCGCCCCCAGATGCTCCGCCAGGTGCAGCCCCACCTCCATGGCCTCGCAGGAGGTCTCGCTGCCCATGAAGATGAGCGGCCTTTTGGCGTCCTTGAGGATCTGCGCCGCCCTGT
The DNA here is from genome assembly GCA_035353195.1 of Methanothrix sp. GTDB lineage: Archaea > Halobacteriota > Methanosarcinia > Methanotrichales > Methanotrichaceae > Methanothrix. The sequence goes on from DAOPZB010000103.1 coordinate 1,482, forward strand.
CGATGGACTCCTGCCAGGCGGCAGGCTGCAGCGAGCCATTTTTCCTCAGGAGAGGCTCCCTGATCCTGTGGCTGGATACGATCTCCTGGAACTTGGCGTTTCCCATCTTGCAGGCGTTCTTCACGGTAATGCCGTTCTGCCCCAATTCCACCTGAATGTCGTCGCAGGATGCTCCGCAGACTGGGCAGATTATGTTCTTGGCTGCTATTGCCATGCTTTATCACCTCTTGCCGTAGTGCCTGCTCACAAGATCTGCGGCACTGAGCACTTCTTCATCTGTGGGAGAGACTTTCACCGGGCAGCCCTTGTAGAGGGGCGAGCCTGTGGAGAACGTCTCCGGGTCCACCACCACATTCGACCAGATGGCCCGGGGCATGAAGACGCTGCCTGATGGCAATGTATCCGTGCCGCGGGCATAGACCGCCACCCTGTATCTGCCGTCCCGGCTGGCGACCATCACCCTCTCCGGACAGTTCATGGCCAGATAGTCGGCGGAGTTGATCTCGCAGACCGCACACTCTCTGGTGTACGCCTCCGTCATCTTGCTGCCGCCTTTGGCAAGCCTGCCCTCTTCGATGGTACTCCCCGTATTCAACAGAAACTGCCTGTCATCAGAAAATTTGCCTTGCGCCATAATCAGCCCTCCCGGCTGTACAGAGTGCCTTTGACGTTCTTTCCCAGGGAGTAGTCCCCTGTGAACCGGGAGTAGCTTCCCTCCAGGCGCACTTCTCCGATCACTGGATCTGTCTCCCGGGTGGAATAGACGAACCCCGGAGAAAACTGCCGGATGGATCCGCAGACGGCGATGATGCCGCCGTTCATCTCCGCGCCCAATCCCCGTACAGCCGAGCCCTTGATGATTATGGCCCCACCGCTCTGCCGGATGCCGCAGAAGTTCTCCACGTCACCCTCCACAATTATCCTTCCTCCCACCAGGCCCGCTCCCAGAGCACTCCTGGCGTTGCCCTCGATTCTGATCTCGCCCCCGGTCATGCCCCGCCAGCTTCCCCGGTAGGCTGAACCCACGTGGTCGGCGGCATTGCCCTGGATGCGAATTGAGCCGCCCTTCATCTCCATGCCCGCCCAGGAGCCGGCATCGCCCTTCACCAGGATGCTGCCCCCGCTCATCTCTTCGCCGAGATGCATCCCGGCGGAGCCGGAGATCTCGATCTTTCCCTCTTTCATCCCCTGGCCGATGCGCTTGACCCGGGATAGGTCTCCTTCCATGAATATGGCCGTCTCGCCCGGCTGGGCCGACGCGCCGTCTCTAAGCTCGACATCGAACAGCTCGCTGAGTGCGAGCTTTCTCGGCCCCTGCCAGACGGGCAGAGCCTGGATCTCCGCGGCACTCTTTCCGGCAAAGCCATCCGGGCGGATGACCTCCGCCTCGACTGTGATCCCGATCTTTTCCTTTAGCTTGAGAAGAACCTCTGCCATATCTTCACCCCCTCCTCGCTGTGGCCGCCGCATCAACCGCCATCGGCCTGTTGACCTCTATGGCCACGGGATTTTTCAGGAACTTGTCGGGCACCGGATAGTTGGCAAAACCCACTGTGTAGTACTTGAACCAGTCCATGACATCGGCCATCATCTCCTTTTCGATGGACTCGTCGAAGTAGGGCCGGCAATAGTATCTCCTTCCCTCCGGGACAGCCACCACCTCTCCCTTCCGGGCGACTATGCCCCCGTCCTTGATGGTATAGTCCGGACGGGCCAGTTTGCCCCTCAGGGCCGCAGAATCGCTCACGTCGAGGCCGTCAGGATCAATGTCGTAGACGGTCACATCTCCGTCCGCTCCGGCTCCCAGGTGGCCCTTCCTCCAGGCCATGCCTATGGTCCGGGCAGGGTTGGCGCGGGTGAGAATGGCGATCTCATAGAGGCTCATCTCCCGGTCCACGCCTCCCAGGCTGGATCGGTCGTAAGCCCACTTGTGGCACTCTTTAGCGGTATCGTCCCTGGCTTTTTTGGACATTAGCCAGGATATCAGAAGCGGATACTGGGTGAATATGCCGCCGTTGGGGTGGTCGGTGGTCATGATGGTCTTCCAGGGGTCGTCGATGAGAAGCAGCACCTCAAGGCCGATGGCCCACTGCACGCTGTGCACCGGGCTGCTCTTCATGTAGACCAATGGAAGCACGCCTGAGCCGCACTCCAGCTCCACATCGGTGTTGGACCACTTCTGGCCGGTGAGCATGTACAGGTCGTGCTGGGCCGGCCCGTCGCCGGTCATGGTGGTGGCCGGGCCGAAGGGAATGGATCCGCTGTCTATGACCACATCGTCTACCTGGTTGATGTATTTGGCCAGTTCGGGAGCGCCTGAGGCAAAGTCCCTCCAGGATGAGCCTCCGTAGGCGCTGAACTGGGCATGGGCTAGGTAGACGCTCTGCTTTCTTTTGGCGCTCTCCCTCGTCTCGCCCCAGGCGATCTCCGATTTGTTCCTGGGGTCTATGCCGGCGGGTATCATGAGCGAGTCCCGGCAGACCTCCCAGTTTCCGGGATGGCCCAGGTTGTTGGCATGCAGGTGCAGGGACATGGGCAGCCCCAGCATCTCATTGACCTCGGCGAGCCCCCGGATCAGCTCTCTGGGGGTCACCTCAAAGTGGATGTTGGGCTCGTCTAAGCCGTGAACATTCTTGGCCCAGCCCCAGTTCTCCACTCCGGCGGGATTGACGCATTTGATGCCGTAGGCTTTGTGGGTCCTCATCATCCAGGCCACGTAGGCAGCGGCCTTCTCGATGTCCCCGTCCTTGAGATAGCGCATGACAAACCAATTGTTGCCCAAAACCAGATAGGCTCCCATATCCAGAATGGGAGTCGAGCGCATCTCCTCATGGGTGTGGCGGGCTTCCAGAGGGGGCATGGCCGCCTCGAAGACCGTGGTGTAGCCCATGGCCGCATAGTCGTAGCCCTGCTTGTAGACGGAGGGCACAGTGTAGCCGCTGCCGGAGTGGCAGACGGCCGTCTTCGGGCGCGCCGATTTGTAGTGGTCCTCCGGGCGCATGAGCCGGCCGGCATTGACCTTGGCTCCGGCCACGTGGGAGTGAGAGTCCACGCCTCCCGGCATGACTGTCTTTCCCAAGGCATCGATCACCAGGGCGTCCCTGGCCTCGGCTCCAGAGAGGCCAGTCACCACCTTTCCGTTTCTGATGAAGATGTCCTTTGCGTCTCCTTTAATTCCATTCAGGGGATCGAATACCCGGCCGTTTTTAATAATAGTAGTATTGATGCTAGCTGCCATTTCAAGCCACCTCCCTTTTCACCAGGCTAATGGCCTGCACCGGGCAGATCATGGCGCAGGTAGCACATGAGCCGCATGCTTCCTGATTGACCACCCTCACGCAGCCGTTGAGCACCTCAAGGAGGGGCTTGTCGTCCAGCTCGTTGAGGTGCCCGGCGGCCAGATAGGGGTGGGAGAAGGCATTGACCGGACAGGCTATGACGCAGTTTCCGCATCCCAAACACGCCTCCTCGTCGGTCTTGAGAATAGATGTCAAAGTGGGCCGGGCAGCCGGGAGGGCCAGCTTCTTCTCAAAGGCCCCCTTTCCTTTCATATCCGGGATGATGGCCGTCTTGAGGACGGCGATGGCCGCCACCGGGCAGGCCTGCTCGCAGGCCCCGCAGTAGATGCAGGCCTCCTTTCGGTGGGTGACCTTCTCCACAATCTCTCCCACCTTGCCTTCCCGATTGAAGAGGGCACCTGCCGGGCAGGTGTCCACGCAGGTGCGACAGGCCTGGCAGACGCTCTCGTTCCTGGAGAACTGTCCTGCAAAGGGCTTTTGCACTGTGATGGCCCCCTTGGGGCAGACAGCCGCGCACCAGCCGCAATGTACACACCGGGAGGTGTCGATCACCGTCTTCCCTTCCACCCCCAGGCTGCCGTCCTCCGCCAGCCGCCGGTCATGAATCTCAATGCAGCCCTGCGGGCAGACGTCCACGCACAGGCCGCAGTGAACGCACTTATCGCTAACGGACGTGGGCTGCATGGCCACGCTCAGGTAGGCGGCGTCCTTTTCCGCCTTGCCCGCCGTCCTGACTTCAAGGGCCCCGGTGGGGCAGACGCGAGCGCACAGAGCGCAGAGCACGCACGCCCCGCTCCTCTTCTTTTCGATGAAATCCTTGTCGATCAGTCCGCGGGCCACTGCGCCCACCGAGCCGATGACCAGCTCTCCCTTGGGACAGACCTGCACGCACGAGCCGCAGCCGATGCACTTTTCCGGCAGATAGACGTGCTGCCTATCCTCCCTGGCTTCCAGCAATACCTCTCTCATCCCATACCCTGCCTTGAAACCGGGGCTTTGTAGGGGATGGGATAAAGAGGTTTTGCACGAGCGGTTTTATTCTGGATTAATCGTAATCATTGAATTTGCCTGACCGGAGGAGACTATGTAGAAAAAAAAACTAAACTTAAATATCAATTATTACATTTGTAATGGAAAAGGAGCGAATCAATATGAAAATATGCTCAAATGCATTTCTGGTAGCCGCCATTGCATTACTGGCAGTAATGCCGGCAGCATGCGGCAGCCAAACCTCCGTTGACGGAGGCACATCCGTCATGGATATGCGAAACGATGCTACCGAATACACCATTGCCGCCAACCTGCTGGCCAACAATTCCCCTGCCTGGAGCAATAACGGGGAGGACTTCGATTTTGCCGGCAGGGGATTTCTTGCCACTGACGATCCCCTGATCATTCCCTCTGATTACCCCAACATAACCGCCTGGAATATGGAGGAATTTTCCTTCCTGGATAATGAAACCTGTCCCGACACGGTGAATCCCCTACTCTACAGGCACGCCAGGGTAAACAAGATCAACGGACTGTTCGAGGTCGCCTCCGGCATTTACCAGGTCCGAGGATACGACATCACATCCATGAGCCTCATCAAGGGCGATTCCGGCTGGATAGTCATCGATCCCAT
>DAOPZB010000104.1:0-6394 GCA_035353195.1 Methanothrix sp.
GGGCGTTTGCAGATGCGATATTGCGGACGGCTTCGGCCAATTCCAGTTGCTGCAAAGATATGCCGTCCCTCTCATTTCCGCTGGCATTGTTGGACTCGATGTAGCAGGAGTTGCTGCCTATGATGGAAATGCCGTTTTCATTGAAGAGCGCCTCATTTGCCAGGAGAGAGCAATTGTGGGACTTGGATAGGGAGAGGCCCTCTCCCCGGCTGTAGAGAAGGCTGCAATTCTGAATCCTGCACAGCCGCGAGCCGCGCAGGACTGCGCCCGCTCCGCTGCCCTCCACACGGCAGCCGAGAAGGCCAAGCCCTGCAGAGCCCTCTGCCAGTATTCCCTGGAGGGTGCAATTGACCGCCTGGCTGGCAACTATCTGGCAGGCAGAGGAGTCCTCAGCCAAAAAGCCCGTCTGGCAATCCTCTGCCCGGCTCCGACCCAGGGTGCAGGCCTGGCCGCCGGACAGGAGGAAGCCGCTCTCCGCATGGCGGACGCTGCTGTTTTGGATATTGCAGTTGCTACAGTTGACCAGGAGGACGCCCGTGCTGCTGTTAGCGATGTTCAGGTCCAGGGCCCTGATGTCCCGACAGGATACCAGCCCCAAAAAGCCGCAGTCGGAAGGGACGCGGACGGCGGATGCGCCGACCAGGTAGCAGACCGGCCGGCCATCCGCCAGATTGCTGCCATCGATGTCCTGATCAAAAGGAAGGGGATTGGATGAGCTGCCCCCGCTCTCGCCGGCGGTGAGGCGCAGGTTGTAGCTGTTATTATGCAGCAGGCTATCGCGGAGCAAATTTCTTGAGGAGCCCCTCAGGGAGATGCCGTAGGTGTTGAAAGAGGCCACATTAGAGAGGAGGCTGTTGAAACTTGAGCCCTGGAGGAGAATTCCGTTGCCGTTTGCCGTGAGATGGTTATCTTCCAGGATGTTTCGGGCGGAATCGTCCAGAAATATGCCGGCTCGCTCGCTCTTCTCAATGACATTGCCGGAGATCAGGCTCTCCTCCGATCGGCGCAGGCTGATGCCCACCTTCCCTCCGGAGATGCGGTTTTCGGTGAAGTTGTCTCCCCGGCTGCCTTCCGCATCCAGACCGCTCACGTAGCTCCCGGAGAGATTGTTTCCGGAGATGAGATTGTCATGAGAGGCTTTGAGGACCACGGCAAATCCGTCTCCTGAAAAGGAATTGTTCAGCACCCGGCAGTCTCCTGACTCTTCCACAAGAACGCCCTGAAGGGCAGCGATCCGGCAGCCTGTGATGCGAGAGCCTGCTGTGCGGTTTATCCTCACGGCTACATCGGAATTTATGCTACTGCTTATGACGGCGCACCGCGCGCCAAAGATCTCCAGGCCGGCGGGAGAGTCGATGCGGCAGTCCTGCATGGAGAAGTTCTCGCCGGTTATGCGACAGGCCGTCGCGATGGCGGTGATGCTGCACGCCGAGAGGTGGCAGTCTCTGCCCTCGATTATGATCGCGGGCATATCATCGCTGGCCGTCATGGCCAGGCCTGAGATCCTGCACCCTGGAGCGAGGACTTTGTTGGACCCCACGATAACCACATCTCCTGCGCCCGATATGTTCAGGCTTTTGTCAACGGTCGCCGCAGGGTATTTGCCGGGCAGAATGCTGATGAGGTCGCCGGGCCCGGCCCTCTGGATTGCGGCATTAAGAGTTGCCGCCTCGCCTCTGCCGGAGGGGTCCACCACAATGGTCCGGGCATCGCAGGAGGCAATACAGAGTAAGAGAAGGAGAAGGGCGACAGCATTCATCTTTCCTGCTTTATGGGTGGTCATCTTATTAAAGCTATGGCGGTTGGACGTATTAAAAATATATCTTTATATTATTTTTATTAATATTATGATTATCACCAGGGTGGAGCTGCGACTCAATGATCAAGGATTGACAGAGTAGGCAATTTAAAACAACGCCCTGCAAGTTTCAAATACAAAATATATATAATTTTTATTCTATGAGCATTTGTAGAAAGGCTGAAATATGCAAATCCATATGTTATCATCTAGCATGGAAGGATTTTGATGGCCGCGCCATTTCGCATTCTCATAATAGAAGACGATCCGGAGCATGCCGATCTTATCAAAATGGGATTTAGAAGGCATGACGAGTTTTTCCTGGACTTTGCGGCATCGGGCGAGGAAGGTCTGGAGATGATAGCCGCCAGCACGTATGACCTGATATCTGTGGATCTGGTGCTTCCCGGCATCGGCGGCCTGGATGTGCTGGTCAGGATCAGAAAGCTTGATCCCGACATACCGGTGGTCATGGTCTCCGGCCACGGCACCACGGAGATGGCGGTGGTGGCCTTTGAGAACCGGGCCACCAAATATGTGGTCAAGAGCCTGGAGAGCTTCAAGAGCCTGCCCTATATTTTTGAAAACCTGATCCAGGAGGCCAGGTTCAAAGCCAATGAAAGGTCCATGAGAGAGAGGATAGAGCGGTCGGAGAGAATTCACCGAAATATCGTGGAAAACGGCCTGGCCGGGATCTATATTCTTCAGGAGGGGGCCTTCCGGCTGGTCAATCCCAAGCTGGGGGAGATATTCGGCTGCTCTGCGGAGAGCCTGATAGGCATGCCCTTCTGGCAACTGGTTCAGCCCGACGATATGCAGTACGTGAGCCGCCTGGAGAGGGATCGATCCGATGTGCCCGTCTACGAGTCCAAGGTGCTGCGCAGGGACGGAAGCTATCGCTGGATTGAGTTTCGAACCATTCCCATCGAATATGAAGGCAAGAGGGCAATCCTCGGCAACCTACTGGATATCACTCCCCGAAAGGAGCTGGAGATTGAGATGCTGCGGTCGGTTCGGGAGCTGGCGGCAATGGACGGCATCATGCAGAGCTGCCAGATATCGCCGGACCCGGACAGCAGGCTGGAGCAAGCTCTGCCTCACATCATATCCGGCCTGGCCGATGCGGAGTTGGGCGGAGTTTTGCTCAAAGAAGAGGGCGGCCTGGTGCTGCGGGCGCTGCATGGCTCTGTGGAGGAGCTGATTGAGTTCATCAAAGCAATGCCCTCCGCCGATCTGCTCAGCCGGGGGAAGGTTCACAGATCCGACAAAGAGGAAACAGGGGCGGCTATCTGGATCTCTGCGCCCATCATCTGCCAATCCCGGGCGGAGGGAGTGGTGATAGTGAGGTGCAGGGGAGACACAGAAAAGGAGTCATTGGCCTTTTTGGAAAAAGCGGCCGTCAGGACGGGCCGGCTGCTGGAGACCGGCAGCATAAATCCGGTGAGTAGTGCACCCCAGTCCATATCACACCGCCCGGTTTCTGCCGGGGCAGACTCCAATCAGGATTGAGATGCAGGACGTCTAGCCGAAGAAGGCATTCAGCCAGTCCACCTGCCCAGGGGGAAGGCGAAGGCCTTCACTGATGATCTGCCCGACGAGGGCGGCCACCTCCTCAGGGCTCTTTGCTGTGGTGTCGATCTCATCCACCTGGCGGCAATGCTCCACCGCCTCCACCAGTATGACATCCAACGCTTCCGCCTCCAGGTTCTCTCTGATCTTGGCCTCGCTGTAGCCGCGCGACTCCAGCCGCGGGCCCAGGTCGGCAGGATCCAGGCGCAGGACTATGGCCCGGTCCGCGAAGTGATGGGAGAAATGGCCCTCCAGGATGACCGGCTCGCCCTCCGGCCAGGCCTGCTCGGCCTCCAGGAGCGTGAGACGCTCCGCCAGGCCGTCCATGTCTGCCTCCAGGCAGCCTCGCAATTGGTCCCTTCCCAGGTTCAGCCCGCCTTTTACCAGGAGGTTGATGTCCACCTTCCGCCAGGGCAATAGGCCGGCCACGGTGGTCTTTCCCGTTCCCGGCGTGCCGGTAAAAGCTATGCGCATATATCCCGCAAGGCCGACAGAAATCGCTCGTTCTCATCAGGCGTTCCCACCGTCACCCGAACGTGATGCTCTCCCGAGCCCCGGAAGGACCGACAGTCGCGGATGATGATGCCCCGTTCCAGGAATCTCTCCGCGAAGGCTGCCGAGTCCTGCTCCGTCTCCAGGTAGAGGAAGTTGGCCTGGGAGGGGCGAGAGCCGATCAGACTTTGCAGCCGCTCTCGTTCCGAGACGATCTTTTCCACTGAGCGGCGCATGAAGGGCAGGTCGGATAGCGCCGCCGCTCCGGCTGCGGCTGACGCCGCGCTGATGGCAAAGAAGGGCGGGGCCGCCCGACGGTACTGATCGGCGATCCACTGCGGGGCCAGGGCATATCCCAGGCGCATGCCTGCCAGGCCGAAGGCCTTGGATAGGGTACGGCCCACGATGAGGTTGTCGTATTCCCTCACCAGCCCCGCCAGGCTGCTATCCGCGAACTCGACATAGGCCTCGTCCAGAAAGACGATGGCATCAGTGTCCTCCAGGAGGGTGCGCACCTCCTTTTCACTCATGGCGTCGCCGGTGGGATTGTTGGGGCTGCAGAGAAAGGCCATCTTCGTGCCTGAGGGGATAGCAGCAGGAGGCTCAAAGTCCACACCCCTCGGCGAGAGCAGCGGCTCAGCTCCGGCCAGGATGGTGAGGATCTCGTAGTAACTGAAGGTCGGCGTGGGTATGAACGTCCTGTCTCCCCTATCCAGAAAGATGCGGGTGAGGGTATCCATGACCCCGTCCATTCCAGCCCCGATTGCTATCATCTCCTCCGGAAAGCCGGTGTAGGCGGAAAGCCCGGCCAGCAGGGCCTCCGGCTCAGGGTATCTCTCCGGAGAAATGGACGCCAGGGCTTCGGCCACCCTGGGGCTGGGGCCGTAGGGATTTTCGTTGCTGCCCAGCTTGACGATCTGCGACGGTGGGATGCCGTACTTCCGGGAGATCTCTCCAAATCCCTTGCCGGCCACATAGGGCTTCAGCCGGCCCAAAGCCGGGACCAGCCTCGACCCTCGCCAGGATTCAGAGCGAATCGCCAATGATCTTCACCACTTGGTCTATCTCAGCCCTGCCCACCACCAGGGGCGGGATGAGGCGCAGGGTGTGCTCAGCGGTGTTGTTTAGTATGGCTCCTTGAGAGAGAGCCTTTTCCACCAGCGCCTTGCAGTCGGCACCCAGGTCCACGCCCACCATCAGCCCCAGGCCGCGAATCTCCCGGGGGGCCAGCGCCTTCAATTTGCCCCGCAGGTATTCTCCCATCTCTGCGGAGCGCTCCACCAGCCGCTCCTCCTTTATGACCTCGATGACCGCCAGTGCCGCGGCGCTGATGAGGGGGCCTCCGGCGAAGGTCGACCCGTGGTCGCCTTTGGAGAAGCCTTCGGCAGCGGAGCCGTGCGCCAGCATGGCCCCCATGGGAAGGCCTCCTGCCAGGGCTTTGGCCAGGGTCATGATGTCGGGCATAACGCCGGAGTGCTCCTTGGCAAACCACTTGCCGGTGCGGCCAAAGCCGGTCTGCACCTCATCGAATATGAGCAGAGCCTTCCGGTCGTCGCAGATCTGCCGGGCGGCCTGGAGGTACTCGGCATCGGCCAGGTAGACCCCTGCCTCCCCCTGCACCGGCTCCAGTATGATCGCCGCCGTCTGAGCCGTCACCGCTGCTTTGAGGGCCTCGATGTCGTTGTAGGGCACAAATGCCGCCTCGGCCAGGGGCCGGAAGGGCTCGCGATAGGCGGACTTGAATGTCGCGCCCAAAGCGCCCAGGGTGCGGCCGTGAAAGGCCCGCTCTGCGGCCACGATCCCCGACCGGCCCGTCAGGCGGCGCACCAGCTTCAAGGCCGCCTCCACGCTCTCCGCTCCGGAGTTGCAGAAGTAGGCCCGATCCATGCCGGTGAGCGCCTTCAGCGCCTCAGCGAGGAGCACCTGGTTTTCCGTGTAATAGAGGTTAGAGGTGTGAATCAGCCTCTCCGCCTGGCTCTGTATGGCCTGCACCACTTTGGGGTGGCAGTGGCCCACGTTGTTTACGGCTATGCCGGCCACAAAGTCCAGATACTCCCGTCCGTCCGAGTCCCAGAGGCGCGCGCCCAGTCCGCGCACGAGCAGGACGTCCTGGCGGCCGTAGGTCTGGAATATGGCTAAAGCTTCCCGGTTCTTCAAATCGGTTTTATTCATCTTCGTCGCACGCTCTTTTATGAATCAATTTCGCAATTGGCTATGAATCTCTCCATTGCAGCCCGGCGAGAAAATATACCTTCCGCCCATCTTTTATTTTTAATTAGCTCCTCGCTATTTTGTGCGGCTTTCAATTCCTCGCTATTTTATGTGGGTGGTGAAGTGGTTCTTTGTCTCTGTGTCTCTCTCGCCTCTGTGGTTGGCCAGGCCGACAATTAAGCCTACTGCTACTGAACAAAACCACAGAGGCACAGAGATGGGAATAAAACTGTTAGACAGAGTAACTCAGTTTGGCTCTTCGCTATTTACTGTGGGCAATCGACGCTTCCGCCTCTGTGAGCTCTCTGTGCGCTCTGTGTCTCT
>DAOPZB010000105.1:0-6206 GCA_035353195.1 Methanothrix sp.
CCAGAGGACTACGCCCCGGCAGGAGTGGCCGCGGCATCCGGATAGGGCGGTGGGCAGGACCACAGCCAAAGATGTTCCGAAGGCGATCCTGGCGGCCAGGGTGGGATCGATGCCCTGCTGGGCCAGCGCCCAGATCTGCACCGGCACCATGAGAAATCCTCCCCCGATTCCCAGGAGGCCGCAGGCAAAACCCACTGCTATGCCTGTGACCAGCAGCACCAGAACATAGGCCAAAAAAGATGTGTCTATCAAGTCTTCCCGGCTCTTGAATAAAATTTTAGATTTTATAATTTGGCATGCAAAGCGGCGATCTCCTCCGCCAGCCGGTCCAGGGCTGCAAAGTCGCCCTCTTTGGGCAGCCCCTTAGCCACCACGGGGTCGAGGAACTGCAGCTTCAGATTGGGCAGGGCCTCTGTGATCTGCTCCAGCATCTTTCCTCCCCAGCCGAAGGAGCCGATGATGGTGGCATAGCGGGTCTTGGGGCGGAGGGCATTGGCCAGTATGGCGGCATAGAGGGCCAGCGGATGGGCCCCGGCCAGGATGGTGGGCGTGCCTATGACCACCGTGGCTGAATCCACCAGCGCCTCGGCCAGACGGCCGCTGTCCAGGCTCGTCAGGTCAAAACGCATAACCCGCACGCCCCTGGCGATGAGCGCATCGCTCAGATAGTCGACCATCACCCTAGTTGAGCCGTGCATGGAGACATAGGGCAGTACCACCTGATTTTTTACGGCATCCGATGACCAGTCGCGATAGGCGTCCAAAATAAACGCAGGCCTGTCATGGACCGGGCCGTGGCTGGGGGCTATGACCTCCACCTGCATCTTGCCGATCCTCTCCAGGTGCCTCCTGACGTGCTGGCGGAAGGGCATCATGATCTCGGCATAGTACCTCTTGGCGGAGGAATTAACCGCTGCCTCGTCCTGCACAAATAGGTCGCTTGTAGCCAGGTGGCTGCCCAGGAAGTCGCAGGTAAAGAGGATGCGCTGCTCGGCCAGGTAGGTGAAGATGGTGTCCGGCCAGTGCACCCAGGGAGCAGAGATGAACTGCAGGCTTTTGCCGCCCAGCTCCAGCGTCTCCCCGTCCTTGACCTCCTGGGTCCTGTCCGCTGCCGCGAGCCCGAAGTCCCTGAGCAGCTCCAGGCAGCGGGCAGAGCCCAGGACCTTTGCCTCCGGATAGGCTCGCAGAAGCTCCTTCAAGCCTCCGGAGTGGTCCTGCTCGGCATGCTGAGCCACTATGAAGTCAATCCTTTCAATGCCGAGGCTGCTGAGATTCTCCAGGAGGCCGCCTGCCATGGCAGCATCCACGGCATCGATAAGCGCCGTCCTTTCGCTTCCCCGGATCAGATAGGAGTTGTAGCTGGTCCCATCCGGCAGGGCAATCAGGGCGTCAAAGAGCCTCCTGTCCCAGTCTATGGCCCCCACGCTGTGCACGCCCGGCCGGAGCTCTCTTTTAAGCGTCATGGTCTTATTCACACTCCATTTCCAGCCGCCTTTCCATCAATCCATCTTCTCAAAATCTTCCTTGGAAGCGCCGCACTGAGGACAGGTCCAGGAATCGGGCAGGGACTCAAAGGGCGTGCCGGCAGCTATTCCTGAATCTGCATCTCCTTTTGCCGGATCGTAGACGTATCCGCACATGGTGCACCGGTATTTTTGAGACATGCTTTCATCATGGCCTGCAAAGTATTTATCCGGCTCGCCTCTCCGTGCCCACTCCATAGCCCCTTTGCATTCTCTTCTCCGGGCTCAGCAGCAGGCACCGGATCCAAGAGAGAAGGCAAATTCAAAATAATATTGTGTTTTATATAATTAAGTTGGAGAGCCATGCTCCGGATGGGACAGCTCGGAAAAAGCCCTCACCAGCACCTCATTGATCGTTGGATGGATCACCTGCGACCGGATGATCGGCATCATGTCCTGGTAGTCGGTGTTCATGAGATAAACCACCTGCTGCACCAGCTCCGCCGCCATGGGCCCCACCGCCGTCGCCCCCAGGATGCGTCCGCTCTCCTCCTCCAGCACCACCTTGACGAAGGCGTGCTCTGCGGCCATGGCCACGCCCAGGGCGGTGTCCATGTAATCGGCCCGCCCGACCAATATCCTGCGGCCTTCGGCCAGGGCATCGCTTTCCCTCATGCCCACTCCCGCCACCTGGGGGTGAGTGAAGACGGCGTAGGGCACGGCATGGTAGTCGACCGCCTCCCGCTCCCCGTCTGCGGCGCGCAGCAGGTTGTGGGCTACCACCTCAGACTCATAGTTGGCCGTATGCCGGAACATGTGCCTTCCCAAAGCGTCTCCCAGAGCATAGATGCCACTCTTGCTGGTCTCCAGGTACCGGTCGGTCTTGATCCAGCCCCGGCCGTCGGTCTCAATGCCGCTTTTCTCCGGCTTTAGCAGGTCGGAGTTGGAGCGGCGGCCGGCGGCCAGGAGGATCTCATCTGCCTCGAAGCGGCTCACCTTTCCGTCCTGCATGCTCCTGGCATTTACGATCTTTTTGCCGTTCTCCCCTATCTGGACGGAGATCACCTCGTGCTCGGTGATCACCCTCATGTACTGGGCGAGAAGCCTTCGGACCAGGCTTGCTGCCTCAGGCTCCACCCCGGAGAGGAGCAGCTTTGCACGGCCTATCATGACCACGTCCGCTCCCATGGCCGAAAAGAAGTGGGAAAACTCGCAGCCGATGTAGCCGCCTCCGATTATGATCAGGCTCTCGGGGAGCCTCTTTTGCTCCAAAAGGCTGACGTTGTCGATAAAGCCCGCCTCGGAGAGGCCCGGTATGGGCGGCACCAGCGCCCGGGCCCCCGTGGCCAGGACGATTCTGGGGGCGGTTATATTGCGCCCGCCGCTGCCGCCTCCGTCGCTGCCCCCCAACTGAAGGGTGTAGTCGGAGACAAACTCCGCCCTCTCCTGTATATAGGTCAGATTCTCTTTGGAGAGGAGAGCCTGCAGAAGGTCGCCTTGCGTCTTGGCCCTCACCGCCCTCATGCGGTCCATGATCCTTTCGAAATCGATTTCATCGAGGGAGGCATGCACCCCCACCGCTCCGGCATCCTGAAGAGAGCGCACGACATCCGCAGGATGGATGAGCATCTTTGAGGGGACGCAGCCGTGGTTGAGGCAAGTGCCCCCTGCCGGCCCCTGCTCAACCAGAGCCACCTGTAAACCCTGCCGCCTGGCCTGGGAGGCCACATTCAATCCCGCGCCCGTTCCGATCACTATCAGGTCGAACTCATCCATGCGTCTCACAATCCCCGCTATCGTTACGATTCTGCCGGCTTTGGATATCGGCTTAATGGTTGTTAAGCTCTCTGGTTCTTTGCCTCTCCTTTCTTAATCATCTCTTTGCGCGCCTTTGTGTCTTTGTGTCTTTGTGCCTTTGTGGTGGATGCGTTTTTGCACCAGTTCTAGCCCAGCGGATTTTCGTGATCTATCTTTGTCAAATGAGGGATCGATACAGCGGTTCCTCGCTATTTTATGTGGGTAGTGAGGTGGTTCTCTGTGTCTCTGCGCCTCTGTGGTTTAGTTTGTAAGTTTCCGACATTTAAGCCTACAGCTACTGAACAAAACCACAGAGGCACAGAGGCGCAGAGATGAGAATATAACCTGAAAGACAGAGTAACTCAGTTTAGCCACAGGAAATAGCGAAGAACCGAGCCAGCTCCTCTCTACTGAGGATCAACTCCCAGCCACTCAGCTTATCTTGCTACGTCTGACCCACGCGCATCTGTACCGAGTGGTTTACGACTTTCACCACAAAGGCACAAAGCCACAAAGACTCACAAAGAAGCGAACTATTCAGAAAAAAAGAAACGGCAGAGGCCCGCCTAAGCCACTTTGGCTCCGGCAAACCTCTTGTACAGATCCGCCTCGGATGCCGTGGGCTGCACCTTTTTGATGGCCTCCTCGAAGTGCTTGCCATCAATGCGGTACTCGCAGACGGCGGCCTCCTCTTTGGCCTTGCCGGACAGGACGCACTCCCGGATGGCCAGCATCACTGCTTCGCCCACCAGGGCGGCGAGGTCCGCTCCGGAGTACTTCTCCGTCCTCTTGGCCAGGTCCTCCAGGTTAACGTCGTCGGACAGGGGCTTTTTGGAGGTGTGGATCTTGAGGATCTCCTTTCTTGCCGCCTCGTCCGGCAGGCCAATTTCGATGAGCCTGTCGAACCTGCCGGGCCGCAGCAGTGCGGCGTCGATTATGTCCGGCCGGTTGGTGGCAGCTATCACCATGACGCTGCTCAGCGACTCCAGGCCGTCCAGCTCCGTCAGGATCTGGGATATGACCCGCTCAGTCACATGGGAGTCGCTGCTCATGCCTCCCCGGGCCGGGGCTATGGAGTCGATCTCGTCCAGGAAGATCACCGAAGGAGCCGCCTGGCGGGCCTTCCTGAATGTCTCCCGAACAGCCTTCTCCGACTCGCCCACCCACTTGCTGAGGAACTCCGGGCCCTTGATGCTGATGAAGTTGGCCTGGCTCTCCGTGGCCACTGCCTTGGCGAGCAGGGTCTTTCCCGTGCCGGGCGGACCGTAGAGCAGGATTCCCTTGGGAGCTTTGGCATCCATGTGGGCGAAGAGCTTGGCGTAGGCCAGCGGCCACTCCACCGACTCGACCAACTGCTGCTTGACATCGGCCAGTCCGCCTATTTCGTCCCAGTGCACATTGGGCGACTCGACCATGACCTCTCTCATGGCGGAGGGCTCCATCTCCCGCAGGGCATCCAGGAAGTCGTCATTGTTGACCTCGATCTTGTTGAGGATCTCGGCGGGAATGGCCTCCACCTCCAGGTCCAGCTCCGGCAGGATGCGCCGCAGAGCCCTCATGCCCGCCTCACGGGCCAGGGCGGCCAGGTCAGCTCCCACGAAGCCGTGGGTCACATCGGCCAGCTTCTCCTGATTGACATCTTTGGAGAGGGGCATGCCACGGGTGTGGATCTGCAGCACCTCCAGACGGGACTGGCGGTTGGGCACACCGATCTCGATCTCCCGGTCGAATCTGCCCGGCCTTCTCAGGGCCGGGTCCAGGGAGTCGGGCCGGTTGGTAGCGCCTATGACCACCACTTTGCCGCGCGACTCCATGCCGTCCATGAGGGCCAGCATCTGGGCAACCACGCGGCGCTCCACCTCGCCCGTCACCTCTTCTCTCTTGGGGGCGATGGAGTCGATCTCATCGATGAGGATGATGGATGGAGCCTGCTCCTCAGCGGTCTTGAACAGCCCTCGCAGCTTCTCCTCGGACTCGCCGTAGTACTTGGACATGATCTCCGGGCCGCTCAGGGTCTCGAAGTGAGCATTGGTCTCCGAGGCCAGGGCCTTGGCCAGCAGGGTCTTTCCCGTGCCGGGCGGGCCGTAGAGCAGCACTCCCTTGGGGGCCTCCACACCCAGCCGCTCGAAGAGCTCCGGGTGCTTCATGGGCAGCTCGATCATCTCCCTCACCTTCTTGATCTCGGCAGACAGGCCGCCGATATCCTCGTAGGTGATGCGCGGACCGGCCTTCTCCTCTTTGGCCGGCTTCTCAGAGACATCAATCCGGGTCTTGTCACCGATCACCGCCGCCTCCCGGGCCGGGGAGACGCGGGTGGCCATCAGCTCGATCTTTCTGCCCATGACGGCGATCTCGATGATGTCGCCCCTGGTGATGACCCGGCCTTCCATGTACCTCTGCAGGTAGGCCTCCGCCCCGGTGATGCGCAGGGGAACTGTGGGAGCAAAGACCACGGAGTCGGCAGGGGCGGCGGAGATCAGCCTCACCGGAACTTTGTCGTCAATGCTCACTCCGGCATTCCGGCGGGTGTTGCCGTCCAGGCGCACAATGCCGGTGCCGGTGTCCTCCGGATAGCCGGGCCAGAGCAGCGCTGCTGTCTTCTTCTTTCCCTGAATGCTGACCACATCGCCGGCCTGCCAGCCCATCTCGCTGAACACGGCCGGATCTATGCGGGCGATGCCCCGTCCCACGTCGGTGGGCCGGGCTTCAATGACCTTGAGTGTGATCTCTGCTGACATCAATAACCTCCAATGAGTACATTCGCCTAAAGCTTAAATATTTTTTTAATCTGTACCCACAGGCAGACATTTGCACTGCCGTGAAATACGAATGATTGATACCTAATATTACTAACTTTTAGTTAGTATCATAATTGCTATATAAAGCTTTTGGACGATTTTAAAAAATAAAAATTTAATTAATTATAAACTAGAACTGAGGCCATTT
>DAOPZB010000106.1:0-6203 GCA_035353195.1 Methanothrix sp.
GACGACTACTGCTCCATCCACCGGGGCACAAGGGTGCGAAAGATGCACACCTCTCGCCGGGATGCCTTCCAGAGCATCAACCAGCCGCCTTTAGGCCGGGTGGACTACAGGACCCGCAAGGTCGAGACGGCTCTACCCTATCGCAAGAGAGGCCAGGCGAGGCTCTCGTTGCGGGACAGGCTGGAGCCCAAATGCGCCCTGGTCAAGTACACCCCCGGCTCGTCTCCCGATATCCTGAGCTACTATATCGACCAGGGCTATCGCGGCATAGTGCTGGAGGGAACGGGCCTCGGCCACGTGGCCTCCGACTGGATAGAGGGCATCAGAAGAGCCACCGAGGAGGGAATACCAGTGGTGGTAGCATCCCAGTGCCTGCGGGGCAGGATCTGCGACCGGGTTTACGACACAGGCCGCGACATGCTGAATGCCGGGGCCATTGAGGGCGAGGACATGCTGGCAGAGGTGGCGCTGGTCAAGCTCATGTGGGCGCTCGCCAATGCGGACACTTCCGAATGCGCCGCCGGCACAAAGGGCATCGAGGCCGTCCGCTCGATCATGAGAACATCCCTGGCCGGGGAGATAGGCCACTCCACGCCCATCACAGTGTGAATCGCAGTAATGGATCAAAGCAGGGTCAAAGTACGGATCACGGCATGAGGCAAACGGCCCGCCTCTTCGCCAGATCCAGGCCAAACCTTATAAGCAAGTTGTATAGAGAGCACCAATCTCAGTATTATCGGAGGAATTCGTTTTGACAAGGAAGCCAGGAAGCATGTATAGAAGAAGGGAGCGGCCCTACACGCGCAGGCGGTACATGGGCGGCGTCCCGGGAAGCAAAGTAGTACATTACGACATGGGCAATCTCACCGAGGATTTCCCCATCAAGCTCACACTCGTGGTCAAAGAGCCCTGCCAGATCAGGCACACTGCCCTGGAAGCTGCCAGGGTCGCAGCCAATCGTTTCCTTCTCAAAGTGGTGGGCAGGACCAACTTCCATCTCAAGCTCAGAGCTTATCCCCATCATGTCATTCGCGAGAACAAGCAGGCTACGGGCGCAGGCGCAGACCGTGTCTCCAGCGGCATGAGAATGGCCTTCGGAAAAGCCGTGGGAACGGCTGCCAGGGTCGAGGCCGGCCAGAAGCTCTTCACACTGGGAATACCCCTGGCGTACCTCAATGACGCCAAGGTGGCGCTGACCAGAGCCGGGCACAAGCTGCCCACACCGATTCAGATCGTAGTCGAGTCGGGCCAGGAACTGATAAAATAGTTAAGGTATTTCGATGGACGACTATTTAGCGGGCCTGGATCGGGCCATGAAGAGTATGCCGGCGACGCGCGAGTCCAAGGAGCGGTTCGTCATACCTGCCGTAAAAGTCTTTTACGAAGGCAAGACCACCGTTTTGGAGAACTTCGCAGCCATTGCCGATACTCTGAATCGCGAACCTGAGCACCTCATGAAGTATCTGCTGCAGGAGATGGGCACTGCCGGCAAGATCGAAGGGGGGCGCGGCATCTTTCAGGGAAAGTTCGGCGACACGGCCATCGCCCGCCAGATAGAGTCCTATTTTGAGGAGTATGTGGTCTGCACGGAGTGCAGGCTGCCCGATACCCACCTCATCAAAAGCGATCGCGTGCTGACTCTCAAGTGCGATGCCTGCGGCGCTCACCGGCCGGTCAGGAAACGCAAAGCCACCTCCGCCGTGCAGAAGGATGTCATCGAAGAGGGAGAGACGTATGAGCTGCGCATCGAGTCCGTGGGCAACAAGGGCGACGGCATAGCCAAGGTTGACAAGTACCTCATATTCGTGCCCAGTGCCGTCAAGGGCGAGATAGTCAAAGCCAAGATCAAGAAGATCAGCGGCACTTTAGCCTTTGCCGAAGTTGTGGAGCGAAAGGGCAAGGTGTCCTAGATGGAAAGCCAGGAGAGAATCACATTAACCTATGCAGAGGAAGGCAAATATCTGCTGGAGTTCTCTCCGCCGGCCTTCTGGATGGAGTACGCGAAAGGCTACAGGGGCCTTCCCTGGATTGAGATCAGCGAGGAGAGGGCGGCGATAGTCGCCGAGAACTACTCTTATCTGCTCGACCTCCTGGTGCAGGCCAGGCTCTACCGCCTCAGCCGGATGCGCCAGGATGAACGGCCCCAGTAGACTGTCCACGGGGAAGTCCTCAAGACCAAATCCCGGGCCGTCTATGCAGGCCTATGTCATCTCCGGCCTGCCCATCATCAAAGAAGGCGACGACATCGCCGCCCTCGTCAAGTCTCTTTTCAATTTTCAGGATGGAGATGTCCTGTGTCTGGCCAGCACCATTGTGGCCAAGGCGGAGGGGCGTTTTCGGGAGCTATCCAGCTATCAGCCCACGGAGAGGGCGCAGCAGATCGCCGGACAGGTCGGCAAGGACCCCCGGTTCGTGCAGGCGGTATTGGAAGAGTCTGTTGATGTGCTGCTGGAGAGGCCCTTTCTGCTGGTGGCGACCCGCTGCGGTCATATTGGAGTGAACGCCGGGATCGACCAGTCCAATGTGGGCGAGGGCAGGATTCTGCTGCTTCCGGAGGAGCCATGCGGCAGCGCCGAGAGGCTGCGCGCCCGGCTGGCAGAGGGGCGAGCCGAAAGCGAAGGGGAAGACGACGGCGAAAAGGGCAACCCCCCCGCAGAAGGAGCGGACTGCGCTGTGATCATCACCGACACCTGCGGCCGGCCTTTTCGCAGCGGAGTGGCGGCTGTCGCCATCGGCTGGGCGGGCATTGCGCCTCTCTTCGACTGGCGGGGCGAGCGGGACCTGCACGGCAAAGCCCTGGAGATCACCCTGGAGGGCATTGCAGACGAGATCGCCTCGGCCGCGAACCTGCTCATGGGCGAGGCGGGGGATGGGACGCCGGCCGTGGTCTTGCGGGGGCTGAATTATCCGCGCTCCGGAGAGGGAAGCGCCTTCATGCCTGAGGACAAGGACGTCATCCGGCCCAGGCTGAAGAGATAGGATTTTATCCCCTGCCGCGATAGCAGCGGGCGTGCAGAGAACAAGCAGTGAAAGGCCTATTCACATCGTTGTGCCCTTCAAGCTGAACGGAGCCAAGAGCCGACTGGCCCCGGCCTTAAATCCGGGTCAGCGACGCGCTCTGGCTTTTGCCATGCTGCGGGATGTTTTGCGAACTGTTTGCTCCTTTGGAAAGGTGACAGTGCTCTCCCGCCCCGGCCTGGAGAGAGATGATATCTGGCCGGAGGAGCCCGGCAGGGCAATAGAAGCGGATATACTGGAGTCGGACCTGGATTTGAACGACGCCCTCAATGCCTTCATTGCCGGAAAAGCGGCGTCCGGCTGGCCCTGCGACATTCTGATTGTGATGGCGGACCTCGCGCTCCTGGGCGAGGAGGATGTGTTGGGAATTGTCGACCGGAAGGGCGACGTGGTGCTCTGTCCGGGCAGAGGTGGCGGCACCAACATGATTTTGATGAGAAGTCCCCAATTTCGAACCTGCTATCGGGGGATCAGCTTTCCCAAGCACTGCGCCTATGCAGAGGAGGCAGGCTTGAAGGCGAATGTCTTCGAGTCCTTCCGGGCGGGATGCGATATCGACTGCCCGGAGGATCTATTGGAGCTGTCGCTGCACGGGCGGGGGGTGGCCAGGGAGCTGCTGGAGGAGTGGGGAGATTGGAGCCAAAAAAGGTAAGAAGAGATTTACTATCCTGATATGCTTCTAATTTGATGCCAAATAGACCTTGACATAGTTCGCTTTTAAGTCTGCTGCCCTGGCAGCAAGCTCCTCCGTTTTATTCTCTTTAGCCGAATTTGCTATCGAATCCAGGCTCGCCCTTATAGCCTTTATTCCAGCGTCATCGCTGATGGATTCCACAGCATGCAGCTTCTCGTCCGCCTTCGGATAGATTGCCACAACTTCTGCTGCATCCTTTTTGCTCGCAGCATCTAAAATCAGCTCCATGGTGTCATGGAAATCGACCAACGCCACACTAAGGGGCAGCAGATTGTTTCGGGTCAGTATCCCCTGGAAGATCGGCCTGACACCTTCAAGCGTCTGATGAGCTTTGGTGAGATTGCCGGTATAAATATCATCTTTTGCGCTGGAGATTATGGCAGAGACATTCATCATATCTCCGGATAACTGCATGTCTGATTTGATTTCCTGGGGGCGAT
The DNA here is from genome assembly GCA_035353195.1 of Methanothrix sp. Taxonomy (GTDB): domain Archaea; phylum Halobacteriota; class Methanosarcinia; order Methanotrichales; family Methanotrichaceae; genus Methanothrix. Next base: position 4,153 of record DAOPZB010000106.1, read on the forward strand.
AGTCCCTATACTTCTCCTGAAAAGCCGCTAAAGCATCAGTCAGATTTGAATAATACCTGATCGATTCATTCCTCTGTCCCTGACCGGTAGAAAAGAGGGTCTTCTTGTACAGATCATTTACAGGGCCAAAGTCCTGCAGAAAGGGACTGGAATTGCCGGCTGCCAATCCAGATTCCCTTTCATGGTTTGCGTCCTCTGCCTCATGCTTTATCTGCTGGCCCGAATCTGCATCCTGCTTTTCTGTGCATCCGGATAATGCCACTGCTGCCAGGATTGCCATTATGCATATAGCTTGCACTGCTTTAATTATGTCGATTCCCCCGATTCCATTTCCAATACTTCCATCAGGTTTAAGTGATGGCTGAAACAATATGAATATATGCGTAGGCTCGATATCTCCGACGATTCGGTCTTTCTGCCTATCCTCATAATCTTAATAGCAATCGGAACAGCATTGGGCCAGGATGCTCCTGATGACAGCGATGCTTCAAATCAGCTTATACTCAACATATACATCGATGATGCAGGCAGAGCCCTGATCAATGGATATATAGACGATCTCAAGTCCCTGGCATTTTTAAACTCCACTGAGTACACCTATGAGGACGACAGCAAACAAATATACGCCATCACAGGAGCCCTGACTTCAAAGTCTGGGGACGATTGGATGGTCAGCCTCGAATCGAAAGGGAGATATGATCTGTTCCAGGTTTTATTCTATCTTCCCGCGAATGCGAAACTCAGAGGGATAGATAGCTCGGCGGGAATTGAGCATCTGATCTCCACTGCCAACGAATCCGTCATCGCAGAAATTCGCGGATCTGATATAACCGATCCTGCTGTTAATATCGAATATCTCCTCTCCTTTGCCGAAATGCCCAAAAAAAAACTTGATACGGCCAACATCTCCAATATCGGATACCAATATACAATAATCGGCCTGGCTTTGATTATAGGTTTGGGCATCTTGATCTTCCTGTGGAGATCGAAACTGTCATCTTCGGCGCGGAAAGGAAAGCTTGAACACATTGCGCGCACAGAACCCTGCGTATCATACGAAAAACCACCGGATTTGCCTGCTCCAAAATATGATGCAGAAATGCCTGAAGCCAAAAATGCTCCTGTTTTAGATCATAAACACGGATCAGGCATCGAGATAAACAGCGAGACTTCCGCTGTGATGGATACGCTGACGGATAAAGAGAAGTCCGTCTTCAAGGCGTTGCTGCGGCGCGGAGGGACGATGACACAGACTGAGATCAGGTATGAAGTAGATATCTCCAAATCTTCTCTTTCAGGCATTTTGACCTCAATGGAGAAGCGCAAAATAATAACCAAAAAAGAAAAAGGCAGAACGAACGTTATAGAACTGTCAGAGCGATTTTTGAACACATTGGAACGATCATAAGCCTTTGGGCGATGGCCTGAACACGAACCCGGTTCGGCATGGATTTCTTCTATCGTTCGATGCTATGGGAAATTTGAGGATGGCTCGATAGTCATCCCAAAAATGGAGGTTAGTACACATGAAATACGTAGCTATATTGTCTGCTCTGGTAATAGCTTGCCTTCTGGCGGCTCCTGCCCTGGCAGCACAAAATGGAAACTGCAATGGGGACTGCATCAGAGAATGCATTAACGACTGTCCTTATGGAGACCATAACGGACAGGGCAATCAGAATGGAAACGGCCAGAATGGTAACCAAGATGGACCCCAGGACGGAAGCGGACCTCTCAGGAACGGCAACTGTCAAAGCTAAAGAATGGTATAGCAACTGAACACCAAAGAGAGCAACGGGGGCGATCATAGCCCCCTTAATCCCAGCAGCTATATGCGTTTAAATAATCCTGGAATAGCTATCTCCTTATCGAATCTGATGGTTATCTATATTATCCTGCAAAGCATGTAATGATTGAAATGAATCGGATACCCTACCGGGAAGCGATTTCCATATGTTTGGCATTGATGATACTTGTAAGTATCGGATTATGTTCACCGCAGATGGGAGGAGGAGCTTCATCACAGATGGGCGGAGCGTATTCGCAGCAGA
>DAOPZB010000107.1:0-6120 GCA_035353195.1 Methanothrix sp.
TCTCTCCCGGTGGTCCAGGTCCTCAAGCACCACCTCCTTGGCGATCTCCAGGGCATTGATCAGCTTCTCCTGGGCGGAGAGCACGGGCTTTTTCACAAAGGTCTCCACTGCCAGGTAGATGAGGACGAATATGATGTAGATGAGGGCGACCGCCGGCCGATAGAAGTAGTCGTTGTCTCCGGTGATGAACTTGCCCAGCTCATCTATGAAGGCTCCGAAGCCGAAGCCCCCCAGGATGGCCACCAGATAGTAGGAGGATTTGTTGATGAATCCCAGGGCGATGATCAGGGCGATCATCATGACCACTCCCCCCAGGAGGACGTGGGCGATGTGCAGGTTGCCCGGGCTCAAGCTGGGATAGTCGGCCACAGCCAAAAAGAAGCGAATGGCCAGGACGGAGGAGGCTGCCGTGACAAAGAAAAGCTCCAGGAGGCTTCCAGCTTCCCGGTTTCTCATGAGGTGGCGGTTATATAGCTTCATCCGATTTCTATGCTTCCTCCATAGGATAATAGTACTCTCCCTGCTCCTTCTGCATCCTGTCCAGCCTTGAGTCCGGCTTGTTGACCCGGGGCCGCCTGGTCTCTTCATCGCGCCGGAAGGTTATGCCGATGCCCTTGAGAAAGGAGTTCATGCCTTCGCGCATGTCCTGGGGGCTGTGGGCTATGCCCAGAGCGCCCGGCGTGCCCTCGAAGACCATCAGCCTCTCGCTTAAGAGGTCGATCAGGTAGATGTCATGGTCCACCACCAGCACCGTCTTCTCCGAGGACTCGGCAAAGCGCCTCATCACCTTGGCAGCCAGCATCCTCTGCTCCACATCCAGGTGGGCGGACGGCTCATCCAGCAGATAGAGGTCCGCCGGTCGGCTGAGGCAGGCAGTTATGGCCACCCTCTGCAGCTCTCCACCGGATAGCTCTGTTAGAACCTGGTCCATGAGAGGCTCCAGGCCCATGGGCTTGAGGATCTCAGTCTGATAGAAGCTGCTGTCGAAGTCGCTGGTGGCTGCGCGCAGCAGCCCCTGCACAGTCACATCCGAATCGGCTTTCAGGTACTGGGGCTTGTAGGATACCTTGAGAGGGCTGTCGAACGTTCCGGCAGTCGGCTCCTCCAGGCCGGCCAGGACCTTGATGTAGGTACTCTTGCCGATTCCATTGGCGCCTAAAATGCCCACCACCTCGCCCCGGCGGATGATGCCCGCCTCCGCCTCCAGCCGGAATGTGACGTACTGCTTGATGAACGCCTCATAGCCGATGAGAGCCGGAATCTCCTTTTCAATCCGGGGGGCATGGACCTCAAAGGCGATGGCCGTGTCCCGGAAGCGCACGTTCTCTTCGGGGAGGTTGCCCCGCAGGTACTGATTGATGCCCACCCGCACGCCCTTGGGTCGGGTGATGACACCGTAGGCCCCGGGAACGCCGTAGATGAGATGGACGTTGTCGGCAAGCAGGTCCAAGAGCCCCAGGTCGTGCTCCACCACCATGACCGCCCGGTCAATAGCCAGGCTTTGCAGAATGCGGGCCACATTGATGCGCTGGTAGATATCGAGGTATGGGCTGATCTCGTCGAAGAAGTAGAAGTCGGCCTGCCGGGCGGCTGCGGCTGCGATGGCCACCCTCTGCAGCTCTCCGCCGGAGAGGCTGGAGATCTCCCGGTCCATGAGCTTGCCGATGGAAAGCCTCTCCACCAGGTCGGCGAGCGCTCCCCGCTCGTCGGTCTTATCCAGAAGGCCGCGCACCTCTCCCGAGTAGCTCTTGGGGATTCTGTCCACGTACTGCGGCTTGTAGGAGGTCTTGACCCCCTTTTCTGCCACTTTCTTGAGGTAGTCGCCCAGAGCCGATCCGGCATAACGCTGGAAGATATCCTCCCAGGAGGCATTTTTGGAGAGGTTGGGGCGAAGGATGCCGGAGAGAATGGACACCGCCGTGCTCTTGCCTATGCCGTTGGGGCCCAGGAGGCCGGTGACCCTGCCGTCCACAGGCACGGGCAGGCCATAGAGGGCAAAGCCGTTTTTGCCGTATCTATGCACCGGGTCCTCCATCTCTTCAGGCAGGTTGGTGATGGTGATGGCGCCGAAGGGGCACTTGCGAACGCATATGCCGCAGCCCACGCAGAGGTTCTCAGTTATGAGGGGCTTGCCCTCCACAAACACAATGGTTTCGTCTCCCGTGCGCACCGGGGGGCAGAAGTACTCGCACTCCTTGGAGCACTTTCTGGGCTGGCAGCGGTCGCGATTGATGATGGCAATTCTCATGGCTTTCCCCTCAGTTGAGAAGAATGGTCCAGACAACCAGCCACAGGTCTACCACCATGAACTCCACGTACAGCCAGTCCTTGGTTTTGAAGGCGTTGGCATCTATCTTCAGCAGACCGTAGGTGTGCTTTTGAATCAGGAAGGTGACAAATATCACCAGGATCATCACCGTATGCCAGGGGAAGGGGGCCAGTGCCTCGGCATTGTAGTAGCAGGCAAAGCCGGCAATAGCTCCCAGCAGGGACGAATATACCGTCTTGACTATTCCATCCATGCGATCCTTCCTCTTCTCCGCGGCGCTCCTGGGCTTTACTTTGGCCGGCTTTTGCGGCGTCCTGGATGCCTTCTCTGCTGCCTTTTCCAGAGAGGCAGGAACCGGACGCGATTCATCTCTGTTGCCTTCTCTGCTCTCTGTCTTCTTCTCTTTCTTGGCCATCCCACCTCTGGCTTTCATTATACGATAATAGCGTTTTGGTCCGGGAAAAGTCCAAGTACTATAACTTTCAAGAGCCTCTGCATGTGTATGTCGTAGCGGATGCCTCGGTATTCATCTGGGGCAAAAGGCCGGAGGGGCAATTGATCACCGTTCCTGCGGTGGAGGCAGAGCTCAAGGACATTCGGACAAAGTCTCTGCTGGCCATCTTTGAGGCACAGGTGTGCAGTCCTACCACTCAGGCTCGCCGGACGGCGGAGCGCGCCGCAGAGGAGACAGGGGACATCAGGTCCCTCTCGCCTGCCGACCTGGAGGTGCTGGCCCTGGCCGTTCAGTATCATGCAGACGGGGCAATTCGTGCTGCAAACAATGATGGAAATCCTGAAAAGGGAGCCAGCGGCGTGGTGCTCGCTACCGACGACTATGCTCTGCAAAACGTCGCTCTTCACCTCGGCCTGAAGATCGAGCCCATCGGCCAGCCCAGGATAAAAAGGAGGCTTATGCATGTTCAGAGGTGCCGGGGCTGCGGCTCAAGCTTCGAGGGTGAAGCATGTCCTGATTGCGGAACTCCTGCCCAAACGAAAAAGAGGTGCAAAAGATGAAGAATATTGAGAGTTTGATGAAGAAGGCAACTGAACTGAAGGCGGAAGGGCTGGTGGAGGGCCAGATCTCCGAGGAGCTGAACATCTCCGGGGAGACGGTCACGTGGCTGCTCACCCATGCCGAGAAGACGAGCACGGCACCCGGGCCCAAGGATATATCCGTAGACTGGTCGGTGATCGGCAAGAGCGCTTTCCGGCTCAGCCACGTCTCTGAGGCACTCTCCGACATCCTGTACGAGACCATCGATGAGGGCGACGGCGGCGTGGATGTGGTGGTGGGAATAGCTCTGTCCGGCCTGCCCCTGGCCAGCATGGTAGCCAGCAGCCTCTCCTCCGAACTGGCCGTTTACACCCCCAGCAAGCAGATGCTCACAACCGAGAGCGGAAAGGCGCGCGGCAACCTGAGCGCCAACTTCTCGGCAGTCATGGATAAGGAGTGCATCATCGTCGACGATGTGATCACCAGCGGACGCACTCTGGAAGAGGCGGTGGAGTACCTGGACGAGCACGGGGCCAAGATCAATGCCATTGCCGTGCTCATAGACAAGAAGGGCACCGATGAGATCGCCGGCGTGCCTGTGGTCTCGCTGCTCAAGGTCATCAGGGTAAATTAGGTCGGGGTCTTTGGCTGCTTTGTGCAGCTTTGTGCGCTCTGTCGATCGCCACAGAGCGCACGAAGCGCGCAGAGCGCGCACAGAGAACCGATGTCCATTTTTATGGCTCAGGGCGGCATAAGCCTTAGAAAGCCTTTTAGCAAAGCTGTTTCATCTTCCCGCTCACAAGCTGATCTACCATGTTCTCCGAGGATGAGTATCGATTGGACTTCTTCGTGGATGAGGGATTCCAGCGCAAGAAGTGCAGCAAATGCGGCAAATTCTTCTGGACCAGGGACGGCGAGAGGAAGACCTGCGGCGATCCGCCCTGCGATCCCTACACGTTCATAGGCTCGCCCATATTCAGGCGTGAGCACAGCCTGGATGAGATGCGCGAGCATTACCTCAGCTTCTTTCAGGCTAGCGGCCACACCCGCATCAAGAGGTATCCGGTGGTAGCCCGCTGGAGGGACGACATTTACCTCACCATCGCCTCCATCGCCGACTTCCAGCCCTTTGTGACCTCCGGACAGGTGCCGCCCCCGGCCAATCCCCTCACCATCAGCCAGCCCTGCATTCGCCTCGACGACCTGGATAGCGTGGGGAGGAGCGGCCGGCACCTCACCACATTCGAGATGATGGCCCATCATGTCTTCAACACCAGAGACCACGAGATCTACTGGAAGGACCGCACGGTGAGGCTCTGCGATGAGCTGCTGGTCGGCCTGGGCATGGACCCCCTGGCGGTGACCTACAAGGAGAATCCCTGGGCGGGAGGCGGCAATGCCGGCCCCAGCGTCGAGGTCATGACCGGAGGCCTGGAGCTGGCGACGCTGGTGTTCATGGACCTCAAGGCCGCGGCGGGAGGCCCCGTTCAGATCAAGGGCGAGAGCTACGAGAAGATGAACAACTACATCGTGGACACGGGCTACGGCCTGGAGAGGTTCGTCTGGGCCTCCAGGGGCAGCCCCACCATCTATGATGCCATATTCCCGGACCTGGTGAGAAAGGTCGCCGACCTGGCCGGAGTGGAGCATGACCTGAGCGACCCGGAGTATGCCGAGATCTTCGCCCAGAACGCCCGCCTGGCGGGCATGGTGGACCTGGACGAGTACAGCATGAAGGACCTGCGGGCTAAGATTGCCTCCAGCATCGGCATCACTGCCGAGAAGCTGGAGGAGGCCATCGAGCCCATGGAGAGGATCTATGCCGTGGTGGACCACACCCGCTGCCTGGCCTTCATGCTGGGCGACGGCATCATCCCCTCCAACGTCAAGTCCGGCTACCTGGCCCGGCTGGTCATACGCCGCACCCTGCGGCTGATGAAGGAGCTGGGTCTGACTCTGCCGCTGGCGGAGCTGGTGAGAATGCAGATCTCCCGGCTGGATTATGATGACTGGCAGGAGCGCTTTTCTACCATCCATGAGATCCTGGCCCAGGAGGAGGGCAAGTACGCCGAGACCCTGGAGAAGGGAAAGAGGCTGGTCAAAAAGACGGCCGAGCACTTCAAGAAGCAGGGCAGGCCCGTGCCTCTTTCGGAGATGATATCCCTCTACGACACGCACGGCATTCCCCCGGAGATCGCCCGCGAGTCGGCGGAGGAGATGGGCGCGGCGGTGGAGCTGCCGGACAACTTCTACTCGTTGGTCGCCAAGAAGCGCATCAAGGCCGAGGTGGAGGAGGGAGGCGTTAAGGTCACTTATCCCGGCAAGACGGAGCTTCTCTACTACGAGAATCCCTTCGACCAGGTCTTCGAGGCGGCTGTGCTGGAGGTCGTTGATGGCGACTGGGCCATATTGGACAGGACGCTGCTCTATCCGGAGGGCGGAGGCCAGCCGGCAGACCACGGCACCCTGGAGAAGGCGGAAAGCATCGCCGGCAGCGTCCAGACCTTCTCGGTGGTGGACGTGCAGAAGTCGGGGGACGTCGTGCTGCATAAGCTGGACTGCCCGGATGGGCTGGCTAAAGGCGACCATGTCACCGGCAGGGTGGACATGCGCCGCCGGCTGGCGCACGCCCGACATCACACGGCCACCCACCTGGTGCACGACTCCGCCAAGCGGATCCTGGGCCGGCATGTCTGGCAGGCCGGAGCCCAGAAGAGCGAGGACCGGGCGCGACTGGACATATCCCACTACAAGCGCATCACCGATGCTGAGATGAAGGCCATTGAGATGGAGGCCAATCGCCGGGTGATGGAGATGGAGCCGGTGGACACCAAATTTTTGCCCCGCGAGGAGGCGG
>DAOPZB010000108.1:0-1460 GCA_035353195.1 Methanothrix sp.
GGAGGATGTTGAGGATGTAGATGTTCGCCTTATCATCCAGGCCGCAGGTGGCGATGACTGTGAAATCGGCGCGGGTTTTGGTGCTCGTCGCCAGATCGATGAATGTGCCGATCTTCAGAGAGGAGCGCTCGATGACGGGCTGCTCAGGGGAAGCTTGGATCATGGGCTCACGGACTCCGATCGACCGGGGTTGCGACGGGCACAGAGGATGAGGGGGGTGGGTGGCGGGGAGGGGGAAGAAGGGTATCAAACGATCTCCACCGGCCGGAAGTACTCCTGCCGAAAGAGCGCCCCTTCCCGCCTGATAGGCGTCTGCTGGTACTCGGAGAGCCAGTTGTAGGGGCCGATGTCCTCCTTGATCGCGCAAAGCGATAGCAGAGGATGCCTCTCCGGCCAGAGAGCCTCCCCCGGCTGCCGGCCCAGGGGATCCTCCAGCTCGGCCAGAGCCGGAAGCCTGTACTCGATCCATGGGGGCGAATGCCTCCGACCCTCCGCATCGGCATCTACCTTCCTGCCCAGCAGCCGGCCGGTGAAGTCGTCCACATGCCAGCGGGTGGCCATGACGATGACGACCCCGAAGGGCGCCCAGGGCATGGGCTCCAATCTCTCTCGAGCCGTGCCGGTCCACCAGTCCCAGACCTTTTCACGCATGGTCAGGGACTCGGTGTATTCGCGAGACTCTTTCGCGTCCATGACCTGCTTGGTCCGGCCCAGGCCCCGACCCTTTAGCCTGAAAGACATAAAAACCACTATCTTCGCTTTGCCAGCTCTCGAGCACAGGCCCGGTCCTCCCGCGTCGGGGCTCAAGAAACTACCCTGATCTCTTTTTTATACGATTAAGTCATTATCTGCTGATAATATGTTTGATATCAATGCTCCAATTCCAAAACATCCCGCATCAGCAAGTGAGGCACACAAGCCATGACCAAGTTCTTCGAAGTTCTCCGCCGCGACGGCCCGGCCCGCATAGGAAAGCTGCTTTCCGAGCCGCAGATCAGCTCGCCCGCCCTGATCGACAAAGACGATTACATCTCGGCGGGAAGCGTCTACGGCTATGCCAATGTAGAAGATGCCATCCGCGCCGGCGAGGCCCTACGGGAGTGCGAGAAGCTGGCTATCCTCCCCTACGTCCCTGCCGCCCTCCGAACCGAGCCGGCCCTGGAGCTGCCGGAGTTTGAGACCGCCGGCCCCAAGGGCGTGCTGGTCCATCCCTTCAGCTCGAAAGAGCCCCAGCAGGCAGATGTCTATGTGCTGGGCAGCGCTGCGGCGCTTGGCAATCCCAGAGACCTGGTGGCGGCGCTGGTGAGCGTCCGGGAGAAGATCGCTCCCGACTCAGCCCTCTACGCCCCCGCCCTAGCCACCCCTGCCAACCTGGCCCTGCTGATCTACCTGGGCGTCGACCTGGTGGACGGGACGCGCATGCTGGCCGACGGCCTGCTGGGCCGCTACCACACCAGAGA
>DAOPZB010000108.1:1560-6077 GCA_035353195.1 Methanothrix sp.
GATCGCCTCCCACAACCTCCTCAAGCTCGAGGAGGAGCTTTTATCCGTCCGCCAGGCCATTCGCTCCGAGAGCATGAGGGAGTATGTTGAGCGACAGGTCCGGGTGGCCCCGGATCAAACGACCTCCCTGCGGCTGCTGGACGCCGAGCACTCCTACCTGGAGAAAAGGACGCCCGTCTTGCGACGCAGCACATTTTTTGCCAATTGCGCTGAATCGCTGCACAGGGTGGAGGTCACCCGCTTCGCGGAGAGGGTGATCAGCAGATACACTGCTCCCAGGAGCGATGTGCTGCTCCTCCTGCCCTGCTCGGCTAAAAAGCCCTACAGCCTCTCCCGTTCTCACAAGCTGTTCTCCGAAGCAGTGGGTGGCCGCCGCCGCTACCTGCATGAGCTGATACTCACCTCGCCGCTGGCCCTGGTGCCGCGAGAGCTGGAGGAGGCCTACCCCGCCGCCAGCTACGACGTCCCGGTCACCGGCCGCTGGGACAGAGAGGAGAGGGCGTGGCTGGTCGGCTGCCTGGAGGCCTACCTCAAGAAGAACAGCTACGGGAGAATTGTGGCCCACCTGGATGGGGAACTGGAGGAGGCTGTCAGGGAGAGCGGCCTGGATGCAATCTTCACCGGCGGCGGCACCAACGGACCGGCTCTGACCCGCCTGGGCCTGGCTCTGGCCGAGGCCTGCCGGGATGCGGTGAAGCTTCCTGACCTGCGGCTGCTGCGCTACCGGGCCCATGCCGACTTCTACTTCGGAGAGGGCGCAGGCGACCTTCTGCTGGCGGGAAAGATCACAGTTAGGGGCCGGGAGATCCAGGACGAAAAGAAGAGGCCCCTGGCGGCATCGACGCCAAACGGCATGATCGCCCTCTCCCTGGCGGGAGCGGCCCGTCTGGAGCCGCTGGGAAGATACATGGTCAGGATCGGCGACTTCCTGCCCAAAGGATCACTGCTCGCGCCCGGCGTGGTGGAGGCCGACGAGCAGATCCGCCCCGGAGACGAAGTGATAGTGGTAGGCGAGAAGGCCTTCGGCGTGGGCCGGGCCAAAATGTCCGGCTGGGAGATGGTCCGCTCCCGGCGGGGCCTGGCTGTGGAGATCAGGCATATCAAAGGGAGATAGGTCATGGGAGATAGATCAAGGGAGATGAGAATATGAGAGGAATGAGGGAGAGAAGAAAAGGCATCTCCTATGAGCCCATCGAAGAATTCTTCCCCAATATCGGCGATGACATGGTCAATAAGATGACTGATGCAATCTCCGAAGCCTGGGATACCATGCTCGGTTTCTGCGCGGTATGTCCCACCCGATGCATCAGCGAGAAGGACGTATTCTGCACCATGTTCGATGACAAACACCTATTTGATTGATAGAACCGTTGCCGAATTATTAAAGAAATTAATAATAAATTTAAAGAGGTGAAGTGTACGGATCTGATCGACGAGATGAAGGCCCATTTGCCCATTGCCGCCTATGCCAACCGGGATTTGAGCAAAGTCTTGATGGCGAATGGATTTGAGGTAACACCGGAAAGGGAATTGAAGATCATTGCATCTTCAGGTCGAAGGGCCTGAGGCCGAGAAGATCATTGAGATAGATGTCCGATGGCAAAGATGCAGGCAAGAGAGGCAGAAGCCTTCGCCAGACTGTGCAGTTCTATATGGTCGACTTCCAGACCCCGCTGGGAAGGGCCATAGACATATCCATCATACTCCTCAACCTCCTGGCTGTGGCCCTCTTTGTGGCCAGCACCTACCCCATGCCCGCCGCCCAGAGGGAGACGCTCTGGAGCCTGGAGAAGGCAGTGGTGGCTGTCTTCATCATCGAGTACCTCCTCAGGCTCTACGGCGCTCCGGACAGGTGGGAGCATGCCAAAGACATCTACAGCATCATAGACCTGGCGGCCATAATGCCCACCCTCATCCTCACCACCTTTGCCGCATTGGCCGCTCATCCTGCATCCCTCTTGACCCACGACATCAGATTCGTGCAGACGCTGAGGGTGCTGGCAACGCTGCGCATATTCAGATTCCTGCGCTTCATTGCCAGAGATCACCTGCTCTTCGGCCTGATCAGCCAGGGGATGCTCAACGTCGCCCGACTGGTGCTGAGCATACTGATAATCTTCTTCGTCTACTCCGGCCTGTTTTACTTTGTGGAAAGCCCCATAAACCCCAAAGTCAGCAACTTCGCCGACGCCTTCTACTTCACAGTGGTCGCCGTCTCCACCGTCGGCTTCGGTGACATTGTGCCTGTGACTGCCGCCGGCCGTATGGTCACCGTGGCCATGATAATCTCAGGCATCATCATAATCCCCTTCCAGGCGGCCAGGATCTTCCGGGCGTGGCTTTTCGCCTCAGGCGAAAAAAGCGCCAGGATCTGCGCCCGCTGCGGCCTGGACAGGCACGACAGAGACGCCGGATTCTGCAAGAGATGCGGGGAGAGCCTGCCGGAAAAATGATCGAGCCGGAGGGGGATGGTGATGTGAATGAGGAGGGGATGAGGATGGGGATAGAGTAGGGCGAACTGTGAAAACCCAGGGCGGCCTCAACTCTGCTTGACCCTCGATCCGCCCGGCGGCAAAAACTGCACGATCTGGTCAACAGAACCTATGGACTTGAGAAATGCCCGATCCTCCACCACTTCCCCGAATTGCCGATAGATCCTCTTGGCCAGGTCGTCGGCATTGTACTCACCGGGCTCGATCTGCACAACCGGATCGGCCCTGGGCAGCACTGCCGAAACCGGGCCGCCGATGAGCAGGCCCTCCGATATGCCCAGGGCCAGGCCGAGAGAAGTGTCCTTGAAATAGCGGCGCTCGCCTCTGATGACGAAAGCGCCCTTCTTGAGAAACTCGCCGCTCTCCGGAGTCTTGCTGACCTGATCGCCCCGGACCAGGTAGCAATCGGCGGCAGCGAGCCCCCCCTTCCAGATGGAGGAGTAGCTGACTGCGAATTGCGCTGCCTCGGAGAGGGTGCTCTCCGGCACAATCTCGCCCTCGGTCTTGATCACCGTAAGGGGCGCTCCAGGGGCGTCGGTGTGCATGGCAAAGTCCCGCCTTTCCAAATATTTAGTATAGATCTCCTCGTTGCTGTCCGCGTCGCGCCCACCCAGCACCAGAAATCCGTCCGAGGAGTAAAACCACCTGAAGCGCTCGTACCACTTGGGCTTTCTCCGCCTGGGTACTGCCGAGGGTCGGCTCTTTCTTGGAGCCGATTTGCCGGCCTTAAGCTCCTCTGTGATCTGGAGGGCCTCGCGCGCCCCGGCGGCCTTCCTGGCCATCTCTTTGGCCTTTTCGTAGTACCTCTGGGCGTTCTGGGGGACGGTGAGCGCGGCATGAAGCTCCAGCTCCTCGCCCTCCACGAGGGCCCGCATCTCTCCCTGGCCGTCTAAAGAGAGAATTGATTTGGCTGAGGGGAGGTCCGAACCGCTGATCCTCTCCCAGATCTCATTGTAGGAGAAGCCCTTGCCGTGAGCCCCGGCAACGACATTCAGTATCTTGTCCACGCTGCCGTACAGTTGGTAGACCAGCTCGCCCCTGGCGATGAGCGCCTTCTCCTGGGCCTCGAACTCGGCCAGCGCCCGTCTCTGCAGCTCGATCCTCCTGTCCAGGGGGTCCTGCCTGGCTTCCGCTGCCGCCTCCTTCTCCACAAAGAAGGCATCCACCGCCTCGCTGAATGTGGCATAGCGCTTGACCGGCAGCCCATCGTAAACCCTGAGGGGCCGGGATAGCACATCCACCGGCTCGCCGCCATCCGAGGAGAGGACGATATGCGGGTCGAGAGTATCATCCAAAAATACCTGCCGCAGGGCCTGGTGGACCCTCTCCACCTCAGAGGCATCCAGTTCGGCGGCTGGCCTGTTCTTGGCCACGCCCGCCACCAGGCAGACCTCCTCACCATAGGTTCCGCCCATGTTCAGGCCCCGAACCAGGGAGCGCACCAGGTCCTGGCCGGCGGAGGATAGCCAGGCGGAGAGGTCTTGCAGAGATATGGTGCGCGGGTCGAGCTGGCCGGGATGGAAGAGGTACTTCTCGCCGGCGGCCATCCTGCTGCCCCGGTAGACCATTTTTTTGAGCATGGAGAGGATCTGGCGGTTCTCGTCGAGCAGCACCATGCTGCCCTTGGGAAACAGCTCGATCACCAGATAGTGGCGGGCCCCGGAGCGCTCCACGACGATCTCCAGCACTCGGTCAAAGTCGTGCTGGAGGATCTGCACAATCCTGCCGCCGGAGAGGCGATTTCTGAGCATGGTGGGAAACTGGGGGGGCGTCTTGGAGGCGGGCCTCTGCCCTTTAGTGATGTTGATCCTCTTGCCGGCCACGAGCAGGAGGTCGAGCCTTCCCTCCGCCGGGGACTGGACGGACAGCCATATCTTATCCGAGGACTGCTGATAGGCTTTGCCCATAAAGCCGCCCAGGATTCTGTCCGACAGCTCTGCTGCCATGGCCGCGACATCCACATTGCTCATCGCCTTCTTCATGAGAGGGCTATCTGGTGGATCAATCGATAAATAGTTGCGGATG
>DAOPZB010000109.1:0-6045 GCA_035353195.1 Methanothrix sp.
CCTCCAAAAGATAGGCTATGTTTATTCCCTTCTCGGAAGCTCTGGATCCGACTAGGTCCAGTGAATCCTCTATGCAGCTTTGAACATCAAAGAACTGGTGCTCAATTTCCAGCCGATCTCCGTCGATTTTGGAGTAGTCCAGGATGTCGTTTATGATGGTCAGCAGGGAATTGCCGGAGCTCTTGATGGTCTCCAGAAAGTCGCGCTGCTCAGGCCGCAGGTCCGTCTCCAATAATAGCCCGGTCATGCCGATTACGGCATTCATGGGCGTTCTGATCTCATGGCTCATATTGGCCAGGAATTTTGACTTGGCACGGGTTGCCGACTCCGACTTCTCAATCGCCGCGAGAAGATCGGCATTGGCGACCTCAAGCTGGGCGGTTCTGACCTTTACCCTCTCCTCAAGCTGCTCATTGAGGCGAATGATCTCCTCCTCAGCCCTGATCCGTTCAGACAGCTCCTGCTGGGCCTTTCCGTAAAGGCTGACATTCTCATTCAAAGCCAGAACCTGGCGGATGATGACCAGGCCGATGATGGCTCCCACCGCCAGGGAGAGGGTGCTAAAACTGAGCGCCATTTCATGATCGCGGCTCCAGACGAGCATCATAAAAGATCCGGCTGCACAGACATAGGGCAGATAGAGAGGCCAGATCGATCTGACGCGCCGGGACTTTAGCGAGGAAATCAGAGAAAATTCACCTCCATTCACAGCATTGACCTGGGCCAGGCCGGCCAGGCCCATGAGAAGGTATCCGGCAATCCAGCCGCTATCCACGATTCCTCCGGCTGCATAAGTTTCCTGCAGGCTCTGATACATGAAAATGGCATCTGTAACGATCCAGGATCCCGCCCCAAGGATGAGAAGCAGCAGAGCATTGCGACCGGGAAGGTCCGTCTTTCTGAAGAGGAGTTCCACGACAAAAAAGAGGAGTATCAGGTCTAAAACCGGATAGCCTATGGATAGGGCCATGGTGAGGGGATCTTCGGTTATGCTCAGATTTATGGTCGGCTCGATGATCAGAGACCAGAAGACGAGAAGCGATGTTATGATCACTATGCTCGTATCCAGGGCCATGGTGATCCTCTCCCGCCAGGAGATCGAGGGCGACGGAAGAAGGAAAATTCCTGAGACGAAAAGGGGATACGTCAGCAGATTAAATAGATCCGCCAGAGAGGGAAATGGATCTATGCCCTGAATGCTCTCCAGGTAAGCCCATACGGTGTCTCCCAATACAAAGCAGACCTGGCCGAAGGCAATCAGCAGCCAGGCCAGGGATAGTCTTCTATCGACCTTGCGGGAAACCTGGGAAGCGTAAAGCATAAAAATGGATGCCAGGCTGTTGACGCCCACAGAATACCAATCGGTAAAATCGATGAGAGACTCCGTATTATCCCTTAAAAGAAAACTGATGAGCAGGTACAGGACATAAATGGAAATGGATGCAATGATGGCGACGGTTAAGTTTATGCTGCCTGCACCTTTCAGGACAGATGATCGGCCACCTCTTTGCAGTGCCGCCAACCATGCCGCAGATTTCCACATCATAATCACTTCTGCCCAAACTATCAGCTTGAAATGGGCTATTCAGTCTAAAATAAGCTAGTAATACTATATATCTTTTTGGAGAGATGATTGCGCTTACTCTGGAGAGAATAAAATGATGCATCGAGATGTCCTGCTCTATCATGATAATATTGTATGAATTTAGCAATATTAATATTAAAATTAATTGACAATGATTACAGAATATTATTAATTTTAAGTTTTAGGGTTTTATTATTAATTCCCGCCACAGAGTTACTTTTGCCCGATGGCCCGCCCGCGCGGACTTCACCGCGACTTAACCCCTTTCCGCGTATCCCAAAAGCTGGTTCTTCGCTATTTCCTGTGGCTAAACTGAGTTAATCTGTCTAACAGGTTTATTCTCAGCCACTTCGCCACCCACAGGAAGTAGCGAGGAGCCCAAAAGCTTATCTGGATGATGATCTTCACTTCCGAGGGGATCCGAATTTGATAGAAGAATTCCAGAGGATGACCTCCGAACAAAAAGTATCCTATCTCGTGGATAATTTGAAAGAGCTTCCCAGCGACATTGTGGAAGAGGGAATAGAGCTGCTGGCCAAATCAGGCGAGACCGAATATGCTGTGGTTTTAGCCAGAGACCGGGGGATGACAGACAGAGCCATATCCATTCTGATAGAGGCTGGAGACTACCTCTGGGCGGCATTGATTGCCAGAAACGCCGGCAGGCCGGAGCTATCCGAGAAGATCTACCGAGACGGCCTGAATTATTATGTTGAAATGGAGATGTTCGGCAGAGCCATCTCCGCTGCCACCGCCCTGGGACTTGCCCCGGATGAAATCGATTGCCTCTACAGCCGGGGAATTGAGGTGGAGAGCAGGGGCATCGACCTAAATCACACCAGAGAGATGCTTGACTGTGCCATGCAGTCTCTGGACATCTCCCTGATCGGCAGAGACGATGAGCTTTCCAGACAGCTCATGAAAGCCCTGCAAGATAGAAGAGAGAAAGTGCTCTGAAAAAAGATAGAGTGATTGTTCTACTCGTCCCTGAGCCGGATATCCAGAGTCATCATATCCTCTGCCACCAGGGTCCTTTCGAATATGGACCGGGCCTCCTTTAGGAGAACTGAGGTATCCTCGGAGTAGCGGGAGCTTATGTGGGTCAATGCCAGCCTGCCCACATTCGCGCACCGCGCAATCTCCGCAGCCTCAGCCGCTGTGCTGTGCCTGGTCTCCCTGGCCCACTCTGCCATATCGGAAGCTAACGCGCAGTCGTGAATGAGCAGATCCGCGCCCTCGGCAGCCACCTGCACCGATTTGCAGGGCCTGGTGTCTCCGGTGTAGACGATCTTCCTTCCCGGCCGGGGCGGGCCCATGACCTGATCGGGCTCCACCCTTTTTCCTTCCACCTCAATCGCCTGGCCGCGCTGCAGCCTGCCGAATAAAGGGCCAGCAGGCACGCCCAGCGAAATAGCCGCTTCGCGGTTGAACCTGCCCGGACGGATATCCTCCTCCAGGACAAAGCCTATGCTGGGCACGCTGTGATGGGTGGAGATGGCTGTAACCCTGTAGCCTTTCATCGACAGCACGTCCAGCGGCTGCATCTCAACCGCTCGCACTTCGAAGTTCCTGGAGAAATAGCAGACTGACTTGAAGCACTCCACCAGGCGGGCGGTATGAACGGGACCGGCAATGGTAATCGGCTCTTCGCGCCCCTGGAAGGCCAGCGTCTCCAATAGCCCCGGGATTCCCAGGATGTGATCGGCATGAAGGTGAGTGAGAAAGATATAATTCAGCCGCATCATGCCCGTCTTGGCCCTCATCATCTGCCGCTGCGTGCCCTCTCCGCAGTCGAAGAGCATCATTTCTCCCTCGCGGCTCACCAGCACGGCCGAGGGATTTCTATCGGGAGTGGGCAGCGATCCGGCTGTCCCCAGGAATGTCACATTCAGCATCTTTGGCCTCGCCACATATCTCCGGGACGGTTGCTCTCACCCCATATCATCTTTTTGCATCGATGCCCGAAGATCTAAAAACCAAAACCTTTATCAGATAAAAGATAATGCTTGTGACTGGTGTAGGACATGGACGCAATTACTATCATAGAATGGCTACAGAGTCTATTGGTACTGGCAATCTTCCTGGGCATACTGGCGGCCAGCTTTAAGGTCTGGCGCTGGAATTACGTGATTGCTCCCAAGTAAACCGGAACCGAAATCTCTTTTTTTAGGCTCTTTGCTGCTCAGCAGGCGAAATTATACTCCAGATTCAGGAAACGCAGGAGCAGCGACTGGGCCGCCGGCCGGCGTCCCCACGATAGGCCTTGCCGCGGATACCAGACCCGATACCGCCTGGGCTGTGGTCTGGGTGAAGACATAACCGGCAAGCTGGCCGCTGATCACATAGACTCCGGAAGCCACGTCAATAGCATAATATCCCGACTGGCCGGTCGTCGTTGAGAATCTGCCGCCGTCGCTGTTGGTTGCCGTCACAGCCACACCGGCCAGTCCCTGGCCGCTCCCGTCCAGCACTCTGCCCGTCAGGCTGTAGGATGTGGGATAGCCGGCGGAGCTGACCATGACGGTCACATTGTTGCTGGCCTGGCCGACCAGGAAGAACCGATAGAGATGCTGGCCGGCAAAACTGCCATAGGCTCCCTGGATCCTGTACCAGCCCGGAGTGACGGCCCGGCTCAAAATCTGCTGGCCGTAATCGTAGAGTATGAAGCTGCCTTTCCCGCCGGCCCGCGCCCAGAGCACATAGCTGTCGCCCATAGAGACCGTGCCCGATTCCGTCAGCGAACTGCCGCTTTGCAGGTAAAGCTGATTGGCGGATCCAGCTCCACTGCTCGATGTCGAGAGGCCTGATGCTGCCGGATCAGACTCATCCATCTGCAGGCCCAGAGCAGATGGGCGGGCAGAAGAAGAAATACCCACCGCCTCTGAGGAATAAGGATTGAGATAGCCCGTCAGATAGCCGGACGCAGCCAGATCCGCCTGATCCTCGCCTGTCCCGGCGCTGTAGACGGGAGTGCCCATGTAGTCATACCCATTCTGGTCGTAGGCTTTGGAGGCGCCCATGCCCTGCGATGCGCAGGGTCCCACAAAGAGCACTGCCAGGAGAAACGCAGACGATAATGCCGCCAGCAGCACAGCCGGATTCACAACAACTTTACCCATACTGAAAATCCCATAAAGGTTATAAACCGCAAGGGTCTTAAAGGTTATGGATTCGGTCATATTTTGTCGGATCACATTTATAAACGAAAAGTGCATCATGCAATTGAGCGAGAACTGCTCAAATCATATATTGGAGGAGATCTATGGATCATATCAGGGTCGGTGGAGTCTGTCTGCTTCTCTTGGTGATAGCTGCAGCTCTGCCCATTAGCGTATTGGCGCAAAGCCAACAGGCCGATGCCGGTTCAGCTTCCGGCAGTGACGCGACGGCCCAGGGGGCAGCACCAACCATCAGCAAGAGTGTGGTTTCTGAAAGCATAAAGTCGGACAGGATTTCAGCCGAAAGCCTCTCCAAGAGGAATGCCGGGCTAAAGCCTCTCGGATCTTCAAGCCAGCCGGCATCCAGCGCCAGCGAGCAGACGGCCCAGACAGCATCCCCCCAGGCGTCTGCCGCCACCACGGAAAGCACGGCAACAGAGAGCGCAACAACAGAGAACGCAGCCGAAAGCCCAGCGACAGTGAGCACTGATACAAAGAACGCTGAGACGGAGAGCGCTGCGACAACAGAGGACGCTGCCGCGCAGGAAACCACAGTGACACCGGATACGATCCAGACGGAGGAGACGACCACCCCGACAGCAGACCAAAACGTGGAAGCTGTCGCTGCCGGCGAGAGCACGGCGACAGCCCAGGAAGAGAGCGTCGTGACTCCTCCGGAAGATGCTGCTTTGGGCACAGCCGTCTCCGCCAATGAAACAGGCACAGAGACGGCAGCCACCGAGAATACCACAGAAGTCGCCGCAGAGCAGGAGGAACCGCCTGCTGAGGAAACGGCGGCAGAAGAAGAACAACCAGCAGCCATAAACCGCATATGGACCGAGGGAGACCCGGACCCATACACCTGGGACTACAGGATCTTCTCCGGCTTCTTCTATGATATGGAAAATAATGTGGGCACGGAAAGGCTGACCATAGACCTGGACGGCAACAGCAGGTCGGTCGCCGAAGGAGACCTGTTGTATACCACAAGTTCCGAGCCGATAGAGTATGAATTTGAAGATTGGGGATGGTATCAGGTCATAGGCTTCATGGCCGACAAGTACTTCGCCGGTTACATTGAGGCCGAGGATGAGGAAAGCCTCTTTGACCAGAACGTCAGCCTGCTCAATGAAGGCCAGCTCAGAAAGGTGCTGATCGATACCGATGATGAGAGCACCATCACCACCGGCTCCGTCCTCACCCTGGAAGAGGGATATGAGCTTCAGATCAAGCAGATTGATATCGATGGAAACAAGGTCTACCTGGGCCTGACCAAGGACGGAGACGAGATAGACAGCAAAG
>DAOPZB010000110.1:0-6029 GCA_035353195.1 Methanothrix sp.
CAGGTAGGTCATGCTCCCGTCCTGGATGGAGAATATCTGGCCCACCTCCACCCGATCCTCAGAGGAGAGGTCGAAGGGGACGATGAAATGATATTCTGATACGTTCCTGGATACTATCCTATAGGCCGTATCCCTCTTCTCCAGCACCTTTCTGTTGAGCAAATCCGCCGCCCTGCCGGGCGTTGACCCTCCTGTCTCTTCAGCCACCGATAATTCTCTCCTGAATTCTCCTTTCAATCATCTTCAAAACCCAAAACGAAGTTTCAGAACGAAGGCCTCATCTCCAGTATATCATGAAAGTCCAGCATGAGCATATTTATCTGAAGGCTGCTCATCCCCCTCTCCGCCAGGCTGGCAATTAGCCTCCTCCTCGCCGCCGCCCTCTCCGGCTCGGCTATCCTGATATCCCGGTGAGCCCGGAAGAGGGCGTGAGGATAGCCCATGCACTCGGCTGAGCAGGAGTATGCGGCAGCCTTCTGCAGAGCAGGCCTGATATCCGGGGCCAGGTAGGCGGGAGCGTCCACCCGGAAGGCATGGTGGGACTGGCCGCAGAAGCGCACCACGAATGCCTCACCATTCCACCTTCCCTGTCCGGCATCAACCATTTTGTCTTTGAGGCTGATGTACCAGGCGGAGCCTGGCAAAAGGAGGCTGCCGGCCAATCCTGCGTGGGGCACGAAGGGCAGGCTGATTCCCTCGCCCCAGGAGAGGGAGGAGGATTTGGCCACAGCCAGCAAGTCGACGCCTCTGTTCTCTGCCTTTGTGAAGATGGAGGCGACTGCTCCTCGCAGGGGCTCGAAGACCTCAAAGCTGCCGTCGTAGAGTATCAGGTCTCCGGCCTTGGCATGATCCAGGGCGTCGTCGATGGCAATATACTCCTGCATCTCCCGGTAGTAGCTGGACAGCCTCTCCAGATCGGACTCCTTGAAGGCTGCGCCCGATAGGCCGAAGAACTCTTCCAGAAAGGGATTGAACATGCTTTCGATCAGTTTTTCGTCGGCCATGAACAGATCTTCAAAGGTTATGACCGTCCTCTGCCATTCCCGCCCCCGATAGACGGCATAGCCAGCCCGGATGAGATTGACGCTGGCCGTGGACCAGTTGCAGAGGGGGGCGTTTGAGCCGTCCACTGCAAATACCTCTCCCTCGAATTCACGGGGCTCGATAGCCTGCCAGTCGGCCCGGAAGATCCCGGTTGCCTGCATGAAGGGATCGATACCATCGAGGCTGATGTGATCGCAGATCATTTCGGAGACGGCAGAGAGGCGGCTATAGTCATCCATTTGCATCAGGGTGAATACTGCCAAGTATATACGGATTTTGCGGGAGATGAACTTGAGAAGGAGGGAGGCAAAAGCCTTGGTGTAGGAGGGAAAATAAGAATACGACTTTTGCCAGATATAACCCTACGATTAACGAATAAATACTTTTCGGTATTCGGCTATCAACGAATAGCGCTTGCTGAGCAGAGGCTTCTTCTTCAAGAGGCCCTCAATCATCATCTGTCACATTTTTTTTGCTTAAAGCCCCATCCCGGCACCCTGCGGGGAACTGGCCGCCGGCAAATGCCTCGATTGCTGCTCCGCTTTTATCTCGCGATAGACTGCCGTCACCACCCCCACCATGGCCGGAGCCAGAAAGAATCCGGCCATGCCTGCCACCAGGCCGCCGCCCAGGAAGGCCAGCAGCACCAGAAGGGGGTGAAGAGATGATTTGGCATAGACGATGTAAGGCCGGATGACCAGCTCCGCGACGTGAACCAGAATTGATGCCGCCAGGAAGAAGAGCAGGGCATCCAGCGGCCCGATCTCGATGTATCTTCCGATGGCCGTGGGGATGAATACCAGCCAGGTCAAAAAGGGCACCATGCCGGCCAGAAAGACGATGCTGGCCATGGCAAAGGGCCGGGGGACGGAGAAGATGTAGAAGATGATAACCGACGTCAGGCCGCCGGCAATGGCGGTATAGATGCTGCCTGTGTAAATGCCGCACAGGATGCTGTCGATCCTGGTCAGGCAGCGCGTCTCAAGGCCGGCTTTGTCCAGGTTGAAGAAAGATGCTGCGGCATATGCCAGGCGGTCGCCGTCCAGGAGCAGGAAATAGCAGACGCAAAAGGCGATGAGCAGGTTGATGATGCCCAGGGTGATGGTCGAGCCCAGGCTGAAGAGGGGCAGGTTGGCCAGGAGGTTGACCCCCATCCCCATGATATTGGCCATTCCCCGCGACAGTTCATCGAATATGGCCGGAGGAATGTGCACCCAGGAGACCAGCTTGGATATGACGGCAGAGATCTCTCCCTGATGCCTATCCAGCCAGCGGATCTGATTGGAGGTCTCAATGACCCCAATGGCGAAGATCGCGGAGAGGGGGACGATGATGCAGATGACCGCCGCCAGAGATCCCGCCCGCCGGCTTTCCTTAAAAAGATCGCGCACGGGCCGGCCCACATAGGCGAAGACCAGGCCCAGCACCAGGCCGTCGAGAAGCGGCCACAGATAGTAGGTGAGAAGGATGATGAGGGCCAGTGCCGCTAGCTCCGGCCAGTCTCTCTTTACCGGACGGCGGGGCAGATGAAATTGCATGGATCAGACGCCCGGCAGGGCATTGCCGGCGTTCTCCGGGACCGTTCCCGGAACAGCGCCAATCCATGTGAAGTATGAGTCGGCAGGATAGTCGAGGATTCTTCCGCTTGCATCCGGCAGGAGGACTCCGGTACTCGATGACCTGGGGGCATTGGCGATGGGCGAGAGGCTGAATTCGTTGATAAGCGTCTGGTTGTCGGCAAAAGAGGTCCAGAGGAACTGATTGTAGCTCTCCAGATAGGTATTGAACTGGCCGGCATAGTTCGCAACGTATTGGCCGCGCCCGTAGTATTCGCCCATGAACAGGCCGATCTTCAATCCGTTGGCCACTCCCCGCTGGTACTCGGTCATCTCCCCCAGCACTGGGGCCGCCAGAATAAGAATCAACAAAACCGCTATGGTCGCCTTGAGCTTCAAATCACTTCATCTCCTGGTGGTAGTGCAATATCGCCTAGGCTTTTAGCTTTTCTATGGGCGAGCAGGGCCAGTCTCACAGTCTCACAGTCTAACTAATCCAGATGCCTGCTGAATAGCTGCTTGTAGAGCCTTTCAACATTCTCCTCGGTCTTGGACATCTCCGGAAATCCCCGGAAATTCATGGCGGCCTGCACGTCCTCCGGGAGGTTCAGCCTGTACTGGCTCCTGGATAAAAACCAGCCCTGCCGGGCATAGTAGCTGGACAGGTACTCCTGCTCCGTCTGGCCGGGGGTGGGGATGAACAGGCCGTGCCTTTTGTCCAGCTCCGCCATCTCCATCATGGTGGTATACCCGGACCTGGTGATGATGAACCTGGCCCGGTTCATGAGGACCGCCTTGTCCTCAGTGGATACGTAGGAGTGCACTGTGGTCTTCCCGTCTATCTTCTCATGCCTCTCCTTCTGAGGGCTGCCTAAGAGGACCGCCTTCTCTCCAGGGAGAGCCGTGATCTGCCTGAGCACAATCTCCTCCAGCCTGCTCCTCTGGGGCTCGGGGCCGGAGACCAGGGCCAGATAGTCCAGGTCCTGGGCAACGGGCAGCTTTTTGGCGCTGGTCAGAATGCCGGCATAGTAGGTCCGGCAGTTGGTCGTCGTGAGGGCGGAGCGGCAGAGCTTTCCGGATAGGTTCTTTTTAGTGCGGGCGTTGCCGTCGGAATCATTGGGGTCCATGTCCGGCACAATCACCCCCTCGAATTTGCCGTGAAAGAAGCTGTTGAAGGGCATGGTGAGAAGCTCAAAGGGATAGAGGTATCCGGGCATGCTGTAGCGGAGCTGGTGGGAGATGAAGTAGCTGGGAGCTCTGCGGCTGTACACGCACAGGCGGTTGTCGCTGATGATCAGGTCAAATTTGTTCTCGGATTGTATCTGCTCCATCCTCTTTCTCTCGGTGGCAAAGGCGGAGAGGACGGAAGGAAGTCCGGCGATGAATCCCGGCAGAAAGAAACGTGAGTCGCTGTATGGTGCCGGATAGTCCTTGAAGACCAGAAAGTTGCACTCCGGGCATTCCCTTTGCAGGAGGGCCAGAGCGTTTCCGCTGCTGCCCACGGTGACGGTATGCCCGCGTGCCAGCAGATGCTCGATGATGGGAATGTCCCTTGTGCTGTGGCCCAGCCCCCAGTTGAGAGGGCTGACAAATACATGCCCCATGCATTAGAACAGTGCCCGCAGATGATATAAACCATTTGCCGATTTGCCGATCAGGGCAATGGAATGCACCCCAGGAGGAAGAGCCCTTCAGATAAGTGCCAGGGAAGCCTGACTCCCAGCAGGCTGAGAAGAACAAGGAGGGCCGGCTGATGAATCAGGTACACTGCCAGAGAGTGACGGCCCAGCCAAGCCAGCATTCCGGCCGGGGCAGCGTTCTGCCAATCCGGCAGGCGGGCTCTTCGCACAGAGCCTGGATAGAGCAGGTCTCCGAAAGCCGCACCCACCAGCACCACTCCAAACCAGGGAATGAGGGGTGTGTAGTCCACAGAGCAGAAATCAGGCGGGGTGAGCCCCAGCCACAGCAGCCAGAGATGGTCGACGGCAAGAGAAGGCAAATACAAACCGGCTATTATTATCAACGTCCCCCAGAGGAAATTCAATCTGCCCATCCCCAAAAAGGGATAAGTCAGCAGCAAGGACAGGCCGATGAGATGCAGCACTCCGAAGGCTATGAAGCATTTTCCTAAAAAGAGATAGGTCACCGCGGAGACCCCCAGAGCCAAAGCCAGTATGAATAGAGTCCTGCCGGCCAGATGGGTGAAGTAGCCATCATCCTGCCCCGATATCCCAGACCGGCGGGCTGCCTGGCTGCGGCTGAGCCTCAGGGAGAGGCCGACCAGGAGCAGGAAGAGGGAGAGGGTGAGGCGGGCCACCGCCAGGGGCAGGCCCGATTGGACATCAATTGAGTAGACCTGCAAGTAGTCCAGGTCGAAGGCCAGATGGTAGACGACCATCAGGACTACGGCAATGCCCCGCAGCAGGTCCACCTCCCAAAAACGCAAATGCATAAAAAAGGTGGAGAGCAGAAGCGGACCCTCAGACAATCCCTACAGGATTATCTCGATGTCCAGCTCCTCTGCCAGTTCCTTGTATCGGTTTCTGATGGTGACCTCAGTCACTCCGGCAACGTCCGCCACCTCCCTCTGCGTCCTTCTGTCTCCGCAGAGTATGGAGGCGATGTAGATGGCGGCGGCGGCCACGCCTGTCGGCCCGCGACCGGATGTAAGCTCTTTTTCCGCGGCCTGGCGCAGGATCTCAATTCCCTTGGCCTGAACCTCGCCCTTCAAATTAAGGCCGGAGCAGAAGCGGGGGATGTAATCTATGGGGCTGGTGGGCATGAGCTTCAAGGCCAGCTCTCTGGAGACGAAGCGATATGTCCTGCCGATCTCCTTTCGAGAGACCCTGGAGACCTCGGCGATCTCGTCGAGTGTGCGGGGCACATTGCACTGGCGGCAGGCGGCATAGAGAGCCGCAGCGGCCACGCCCTCAATGCTCCGCCCCCGAATGAGGTTCTTGTCCACTGCCTTTCTGTAGACCACGGCTGCCGTCTCCCGCACATTTCGAGACAGGCCCAGAGCGGAAGCCATGCGGTCGAGTTCAGAGAGCGCGAAGGCCAGGTTCCTCTCCGTGGCATTGCTGACCCGGATGCGCCTCTGCCATTTTCTCAGGCGGTACAGTTGCGCCCGGTTCTTGGAGGAGATGGTCTTGCCGTAGGAGTCCCGGTTTCTCCAGTCGATCATGGTGGAGAGGCCCTTGTCGTGAATGGTGTAGGTCATGGGAGCGCCCACCCTCGACCTCTTCATGCGCTGGTCGTGGTCGAAGGCCCTCCACTCCGGCCCCTGGTCTATGAAGTTCTCGTCAATCACCAGGCCGCAGTCGGAGCAGACCAGTTCCGCACGCTCGTAGTCGCGCACGAGGGTGTGGCTTTTACACTCCGGACACTCCACAGTGAACTTCTCAAACTCATCTACCTTCTCCTTCTCGC
>DAOPZB010000111.1:0-6016 GCA_035353195.1 Methanothrix sp.
CCAAGGCGGCCACGGAGAAGGGTTTTCCGCAGGCAGATCCGAGGTCCTTGCCCATTCCCTGGTAGCCGTAGACGGGAATGTCCATGGTATCCAGTTGCGCCCTTACGTCTGCCGGACAGTCTACGGCGAATACTATCAGCTTTGCCTGTCCGCCAAGTCCCGTTTCCACAGTTCGGTTCGATCCCAGCATTACTTTTCCGGTTCTAATGCAGCTTCTCAATGCTCTGTCTACGTTTATCATCGTTATTACCTCATCTCTTGCTTGCCACCAGCGTCACGTCGCCTGTACCCAGTTGTATGGGCTGGCCTACGATTACGTTTTCTGTTACTCCTCGGAGGTCGTCTATGTCTCCCCGGATGGCTGCATCCAGGATGTGGTTGACTGTAACCTCGAAGGCAGCTCTGGCCAGCACGCTGGCCTTCTCGCCCGACACTCCGTGCCGCCCGATCTGCTTGACCTCTCCGTCCACGGTCATGATATCGGCCACCAGCATGATGTGCCTTACATCCACAGAAAGGCCCTGTTCGCGCAGGGTGTCTGTGGCCTCATTGATGATGGCGTTTCGCGCCGCTTCGATGCCCAACACCTCTCCGATCTCATTGATGTTGTTGGTCTTGATGCGAGTGGGGTCCACTCCTTCAAACTGCATGACCTTCTTGAGCGAAGAGCCTTCCGTGTAGAGTATATACTCATCGCCCTCCTTCCTGATGACCACCCGCTTGATGCCCTCCACGCCCTTGAGGGAGATCCTCTTGATCTTCTCCACCAGTTGCAGTAGCTCCCGGTAAGAGGGCTCCTCGGGGGCCATTATCAGCAGGCTCTCCTTCTGGTCGACGGAGAGGCCCGTCTCCTCCTTGAGCCTTGACGCCACCTCTTCCGCCGTGATCTTGCGCTGATCGAGGGCACCGGGATTCAGCTCGATTATGACATTCATCTCCGCGAGGTCGGTTGCAATCGACCCCAGGTGGAGGATGGATGTGGATTCTATGGCCCAGGCCACCTCTCTGGCTAGATCTCGGTCGTGGGCATAATCCTGATTAAGCTTTATGGTCATGGTGGGCGTGGACGGGATCTTTCGGGCGTCCACTATTTCTATCAGCCGGGGCAGGCCCAGGGTTACGTTGATCTCGGCCACGCCGGCGTAGTGGAATGTACGCATGGTCATCTGCGTGCCCGGCTCGCCGATGGACTGGGCGGCGACCACACCCACCGCCTCGCAGGGCTCCACTCGAGAGTGCTGATAATCGGAGAGGACCTGGGCGACGATCTCCTCCATCTGCTCATCCGTGACCTCTGCGTCCTTGAGCTCGCTCAGCATGGTCTGCTTGATGCTCTGGGGAAGGTCCAGGCCCTCCATCTTATCTTGAATATCCTTTTCCGTGAGGGTCATGCCGATTCCTTCTTGAGCACGTTTTTGATGATGCGTTTTACATTGTCTGTGCTGGCATAGTCCCGGCGGGAGGCGTCCACTCCATCCTCTCCGTACCTGAACTGGACGATCATACCCCTCGTCTCCTTGACTGTGCCGTCATACTTGACCTCCAGGTCCTGCAAGGCATTGACCAGCCTCCGCTGCAGGTATCCGCTCTGGGATGTCCTGATGGCCGTATCCACCAGGCCTTCGCGACCGCCGATGGCATGGAAGAAGAACTCTGTGGGGTTCAGGCCATCCTTGTAGCTCGACTCCACAAAGCCGTGTGCCTCCGCCCCCAGGTCGCCCCTCTGGAAATGGGGAAGGGTCCTGCCGGCGTAGCCGCGCATGATCCGTTCGCCACGCACGGACTGCTGGCCGACGCAGGCCGCCATCTGGGTGAGGTTGAGCATGGAGCCGCGGGCGCCGCTCACGGCCATGACCACTCCGGAGTTATCCAGGCCCAGGTAGCGGCCGGCGATCTTGCCTGCCGTATCCCTGGCTTTGCCCAGGGTCTGCATGATCCTCATCTCCAGGGTCTCGTCGAGGGTCCGTCCGGGCAGGGGCTCCAGCTCTCCTGCATTGTAGGCTTCGATCAGTTGCTGGCTCTTCTCGCGAGCGGTACGGGTGGTCTCTTCAATCTGATCTGCCGCCGCCTGGGGGATGTCCTCATCATCTATGCCGAAGGAGAATCCGGCATGCATGATGCCTCGCAGGGCCAGGCGGGTCATCCTGTCCAAAAATTCGCTGGCCACGGAGGGGCTGTACTCTTTTATGATTCTGTCTGTGATCTTGCCCTTGAAGGCTCCCACGGCTTCGGCGTCTATGGTGCCCATGAGCAGCTTTCCGTCCTCTATGACCACATAGGCATCGTTCTCGCAATCCTGGCCGCGACAGACATCGCAGTTGTAGCAGAAGTCGGCTTTAAAGAACAGGTTCAGGCCGCGGGGCAGAATCAGGCTGAAGACCTGTTTTCCCGTCCAGTACGGCTTGCCGTCCGCCTCGCCTTCCGGTTCAGGCAGCTCAGTGATGTCGAACTTCTTGAGAAGCTCCATCACCTCCTGGCGGCGGATGGGCTTTCTGCCGTGTGTGAGGAGGAACGAGCCGGTCACATAGTCGTGGATGCCTCCGATGATGGGGCCGCCGAAACGGGGGGACAGAATGTTCTCCTGCACCCGCATGAGGATCTCGGCTTCGGCCCGGGCCTCTTCGGTCTGGGGCACGTGCATGTTCATCTCATCGCCGTCGAAGTCTGCGTTGTAGGGCGGACAGACGGCCGGGTTGAGCCGGAAGGTCTTGTAGGGCATGACCCGCACCCGATGAGACATGATGGACATCCTGTGCAGGGAGGGCTGGCGGTTGAAGAGGACTATGTCGCCATCGGCCAGTTGTCTGTCGATCTTCCAGCCGATGTCCATCTGCTCAGCCACCTCTTCGCAGTTCTTGTCGGTCACTTTGACCCTTCTCTGGTCGGGGCGGGTGACGTAATTGACGCCGGGGTGTCGATCGGGCCCGCGGCGCACAAAGGTCTTGACGATCTCCTTGTTGCGGACGTTGACGATCATGGGCACGGACAGCTCCATGGCCACCTCCAGAGGGACGCCCACCTCGCCGATGGAGAGATTGGGGTCGGGAGAAATGACCGTCCTGGCGCTGAAGTTGACGCGCTTGCCGGACAGGGACCCGCGGAATCGGCCTTCTTTGCCCTTCAGCCTCTGAGAGAGGGTTTTCAAGGGCCGGCCGCTCCTGTGCCGGGCCGGCGGTACGCCGGACACGGTGTTGTCCAGGAACGTGGTCACATGGTACTGAAGAAGCTCCCACAGGTCCTCGATTATCAGTTGTGGTGCGCCGGCCTCGCGGTTCTCCTGGAAGCGCTGGTTGATCCTGATGATGTCCACCAGCTTGTGGGTGAGGTCGTCCTCGCTCCTCTGGCCCGACTCCAGGGTGATGGATGGCCGCATGGTGACGGGCGGCACGGGCAGGACCGTCAGAATCATCCACTCCGGCCGGGCGGTGGCCGGGTTCATGCCCATGACCTGGATGTCGTCATCGGGGATCTTCTCAAACCTGTCCCGGATGTCCGAGGCGGTCAGCTTGTGGCCTTCCTCGATGTAGGATAGCGGCCGCTCGAACTTGATCTCCTGCTGAGGCGCGCCGCAGTAGGGGCAGGTCTTGTTCTTCCTGGCCTCGGCAAAGACCTTGTTGACGGTATCATCCGTCATCTGGCCCAGCTTCTCCAGGGTCTGGATCTGCTCCAGGTACATCTTCTTTTCAGCGTCTTTGAGCATGAGCCGGGAGCAGTCCCGGCATACGGCCCTGAGCACTTTCCTGATCAATTTGGCAAAGCCCACGTGAATTACTGGCGCAATTAAGTCGATGTGGCCGAAGTGGCCGGGGCATTCTCCCGGCCGGCCGCCGCAGGAGCGGCAGCGCAGGCCCGGATCGATGACTCCGAGCCTTGGGTCCATGAGCCCCATCTCGATGGGGAATCCGTCGTCGTCGTAAGTATCTGCGGTGATGATCTTGACCACGCTCATCTTGCGGAACTCCTGGGGCGAAATGAGTCCGAAGCGGATCTTTCCAATTCTCTTGGGAACAGTCATATTTTCCACCTAAACCGCGTCTTCCAGCATCAGTCGCGGCGCTACACCCAGTGATTTTATCTCGTCGAGCAGCAGCTTGAAGGCATAGCTCATCTCCACGGGATAGATCTCTGTATCTGCTCCGCAGGTCGGGCAGAAGTCCGCATTTCTTCTCCGGTCATGAATGGCGATCATGCCGCAGTGGCTGCAGACCAGCTCAGTCACTTTATCCGATTCATCGACCAGCCTCTCTTTGAGGGCGAGGGCAGCGCCGTGGGCGATGAGCACATCTCTCTCCATCTCACCAAACCTCAGGCCGCCTTCGCGAGCACGTCCTTCTGTGGGCTGGCGGGTCAAGACCTGCACCGGACCGCGAGAACGGGCGTGCATCTTGCCTGTGACCATGTGGTAGAGCTTCTGGTAGAGGATCACACCCACGAAGAGATCGGCCATGATCTGCTCGCCGGTGGCTCCGTTGTAGAGGATCTCCCTACCGGTATGCGAGAACCCGAACTTGGTGAGGGCGCCGCGCAGGTTCGGCTCATTCTCCCCTAAAAAGGCGGTGGCATCGATGAACCTGCCCTCCAGCGATCCCACCTTTCCGCCGATCATCTCCAGCACGTGGCCCACAGTCATCCGGGAGGGGATGGCATGGGGATTGAGCAGCAGATCTGGCACCACTCCCGACTCGGTGAACGGCATATCCTCCTGGGGCACAATCAGGCCCACCACGCCCTTCTGGCCGTGTCGGGAGGCGAACTTGTCGCCCAGCTCCGGGATTCTCTGGTCGCGGGTCTTGACCTTGGCCAGTCGGTTGCCGTTGGAGGACTCGGTGAGGATGACCATGTCCACCACTCCCCGCTCGTTGGATCGCATGGTGACCGAGGTTTCCCGCCTCTGCTGGGCGGTCAGGCCGAATTCAGAGGGCTCCTCCAGGAATCGGGGCGGGCTGGTCTTGCCGATGAGCACATCATTGGGGCCCACATAGGCATTGGGGTTGACCAGGCCGTCCGAGTCCAGTTGATCGTAGGCTTCGCTGCCCCGCGCCCCGCGCACTTCAACATCGGGAATCTCAAATTTGTCCTCCTGGCCGCCGGGATACTTTCGCTCCTCGGCTTCGGAGACGCGGAAGAAGTGGCTTCGGGCCAGGCCCCGCTGAATAGACCCGCGGTTCATGACCAGGGCATCCTCAATGTTATACCCCTCATAGGCCAAAACGGCGACAACGAAGTTCTGGCCGGCCGGCCTCTCCTCAAAGCCGATGGCTCCGGAGGTCTTGGTCCTGACTATGGCCCTCTGGGGGCTGTTGAGATAATGGCCGCGCGTATCGGGCCGCAGCCTCATGTTGGCTGTGGACATGCCCAGGCATTGCTTGACCATTCCTGCGCCCATGGTATTCCTGGGGCTGGCGTTGTGCTCCGGATAGGGCACCAGCCCCGCGGCTATGCCCAAGATGAGCGACGGGTCCAGCTCCAGGTGGGTGTGCTGGGGGGTGATATCTTCCTCCCAGATGGCGATGAGGGTGTTCTCCTCCTCTTCGGCATCCAGGTACTCGACCAGGCCACCCGCCACCAGGTCGGCGAAGGTCAGCTCGCCGTCCTCGATCTTCTGGACGTGCTCCTCTGTGACCCTGGCGCGGCCCTCCTCCACCACAATGAGCGGCCTTCTCGCCCGGCCGGAGTCGGTGTTCATGAAGATCTCATTGGTGTCTTCAAAATAGGCCACATTCATCTGGCTGCTGATGCTGCCCGAGCGCCTCAGCCTGCGCAGATTGGCTACCAGAGAACTGGGATCATCGTGATGTCCCACGATCTCGCCGTTCACATAAACTCGCGCCCCGGATATCATATCCTCAGCCAACGTTACCACCTACCGCAATCACGCCTAAATCCAGTAAGATCTTCTTGATGTTCGCAGAATCGTCTGCGCCCTTGGATAGCTCCACACCCTGGGCGAAGTTCTTGACCAGGCCGCAGTTGGGCCCCTCCGGAGTCTCGCTGGGACAGATGCGGCCCCACTGGG
>DAOPZB010000112.1:0-6003 GCA_035353195.1 Methanothrix sp.
GTACGGGGCCTGCAATACTTCATAAATAAATCTAAATATTCAGAGAACATAGATCATCTCCAGCAAATATATCGTTTTGGAAGGTGACTGATCCATGAGCGCAATTTTAGGGGAATCGCTACACTTTCCCCAGAGAAATGGTCCGCAGATCCGGCTGAATGTCTTTGGCGATGAATTTTACAGTTACAAGGAAAACGATGACGGCTATACGGCTCTCTATGACTCTGAGATGGGACTGTATGTCTATGGCCGTCTGCTGGGGGGAAGGCTGGTCTCCACCGGCATCCCCCTGGATAAGTTGCCGCCCTCTGGTGTCAAGAGGCACCTGAGGGAGTCCCAGGAGGTCGTAGCTGCAAGGTTTAACGAGAGGTTCTCGCTCAACTACTCCAGCCGGGACGGCGTGGCTCGCGACTACGGTAGGAATCAGGGCTTGCTGACAGGCAGAAGGGTTAGCCGGGGAAAGGTGGTGGGCCTTACCGTCCTCGTCCAGTTCTCGGACGTCAAGACCGGCATCACCGCCGCAGATGTATCCGAAATGCTGAATCGGCCAGGCTACAGCCTCTTCGGAAATTATTGTTCAGCGCGGGACTACTTCCTGCTCATGTCCAGCGGAAAGCTCGACTACAGCAACGTGGTGATCGGACCCATAACCCTCAGCCACGATAGGCAGTATTATGTGGAGCATTCATTGGTTCCTGAGACTCTGCTGGCGGTGCAGGCCAAAGGGATCGACCTCAAGCAATTCGATAGCATGGGGCAGGGCTATATCGATGCCGTGAGCATCCTCTATGCGGGGAGATCGCTCTACGAGGGTGATTTCATCTGGCCGCATAACGGCATCATAAACATGATGCTCGGCAATATGAGAGCCTATTTCTACATGCTTACCGGCCTCGGAGACGATAAGACTGAATTGTCCATCGGCACATTCTGCCATGAGAACGCCCACATGCTCTGCCGTCTGCCTGACCTGTATGACTACGGCAAGCGGGACGGTGACTTTCAGGAGAGCGCCGGGATGGGCAAGTACTGCCTGATGAGCTATGGAAATCATCTCGGCGATGGAAAGGCTCCTGCCCCCATCTGCGCTTATCTGCGCCACCTGGCCGGATGGTGCGACAACCGGGTGTTTATCAACCAGCCGGGGGAGTATCAGTCCAGGCATGCAGATTATGCGACAGTGATGATATATCCGACTGAGCAGGAGAACGAGTACTTCATTGTGGAGAATAGAAGCTCTCTGGGTCTGGATGGAGAGCTGCCTGCCAGCGGCCTGGCGGTATATCACTGCGATATCTTCGGATCGAATGAATGGCAGGGCGGCACTCCGCATAATCATTATCAGTGCGGCCTGCTACAGGCGGACGGCCACCTGGACCTGGAAAAGAATATCAATGAAGGTGATGCCGGGGACCTCTTCTCCAGAACGGACGGACTGGCCATATCCCATGACACAATCCCCTCCACATGCATGTGGGACCTCTCCGAATCAGGCCTGATCATCTCCAATATCAGTGAGCCGGGAGAGGTGATGAGCTTCCGGACGGGGCCGGTCAGGTCCTCCCGATCCGTCCGGGGTGAGGCAGTGCCAGCAGCAGCCATCCAGGACGATGATCCTCAGGGCGTCTCCAGCGTAATATCCATCTCAGAAGGGGGCAAAGTCTGCGCCATTCGGGTGGGCCTTGACATCACCCACACCTACATCGGAGACCTTAAGGTGGAGCTGATCGCCCCCGGCGGAGAGAGGGCGGTTCTGCACAACCGCAGCGGCGGAAGCGCAGACAATATCATCAATACATTCGATTCGGCGAGCCAGGCGGAGCTTAAGAGGCTGGTGGGCCTTCCCTGCCGGGGAGATTGGACGGTCTGGGTGGTGGACCAGGCCAGGCTGGACACAGGAAAGCTCAACCGCTGGTCAATAGAGCTGGACCTGGAGGCCTCAACCGGCACGGCGAGCTATGAGGCCGCGCCCGATCTGGAGATTCCCGATGACAATCCCGCCGGAATAGGCCATGCCATTGCGGTGGATCGGGAGGGGGTGGCGCAGAGCGTCAAAGTGAGCATTGACATCAGCCACAATTATGTCAGCGACCTGAGGGTGGAGCTGCTCTCACCGGGCGGAAAGAGGGCGATTCTGCATGACTGTTCCGGAAGTGGCAGGCCGGATATTGTGAAGACCTATGAGCCCGGAGATCTGGCAGATCTGGCCGGCTTCAAGGGCCAGCTCATCAAGGGAAACTGGATATTGAGGGTCACAGACGTGGCTGCCAAAGATGTGGGCAGGCTCAATAAATGGGGTATGGAGATAGTATTCCTGGAGTAGAATGAAAATTCACTATCTTCAGCATGTGCCCTTTGAGGACCTGGCCAATATCGAAGGATGGGCGATCTCTCGCGGCCACGATATCACTGCCACCCGGCTGTTCTCAGGCGAGGCTCTGCCGGAGTTGGAAAGCATCGACTGGCTGATAATCATGGGCGGCCCCATGAACATCTATGAGCATGACCGGTACCCCTGGCTGGCGACTGAGAAGAGGTTCATAGGTCGGGCCATAGCCGCGGGAAAGATAGTCCTCGGCATATGCCTGGGCGCGCAACTGATGGCCGATGTGCTGGGGGCAGAGGTGGTGAAGAACGAGAACAGAGAGATTGGATGGTTCACTGTGGACCTGACGGCTGAGGCTAAGGCCTCGCCCCTATTTTCAGTGCTGCCCCAGTCGTTTACCGCCTTTCACTGGCACGGCGACACCTTCGCCATCCCTCCTGGAGCGCTGCGGGCGGCGTACAGCCGGGGCTGCGCCAATCAGGCGTTTGTGCTGGGGCGGGCCGTGGGCTTGCAGTTTCACCTGGAGTCGTCAGAGGAGAGCCTGGAGCACCTCCTGGAAAACTGCGCTGGCGAGCTGGCGGAGGGTGATAGTCCCTATGTGCAGAACGGAGTGGAGCTGGCCGCCGGGGGTCAGCATTTTGCCGGGATGAGGTGCCTGATGGAGGCCTTCCTGGACAATATGGCGCTGCTGGGCAAGGCTTAGCTATATAAACGCATATTTCTATTTTATTGGGCGATGATCTTCCAGATCCTGGACGCCAACTACGCCTACGATGCGAAGAGAAATCCGGTGGTGCAGCTCTTCGGCCGCACGGCGGAGGGAAGAAGCGTCACCTGCCGGGTGGGCGGATTTCGCCCCTACTTTTATGCCGGAGTCGATGAGATGCGGCTGGCGGGCGTCAAGAAGGATCTTTCCGCCATGGGCCTGTTGGCAGAGGTGGTGGAGCGCTTCGAGCCCATCGGCTATCAGGCATCGCCCAGAAAGATGCTCAGGATCACCACCTCCGACCCCAAAGAGGTGAGAAGCCTCCGGGAGAGGGTAAAAGAGATACCAGGCGTCAGGGCCGTCTACGAGACGGACATACTCTTTAAAAACCGCTTCCTGATCGACAATTCTCTGGGCGGCATGTCCTGGGTAGAGGCACCTGTCCCGGATTGGATTGCTGGAGGGTGGAGGCCAGACGTCTCCGCTTCCTCGTCGTCCGCGTCCGCCCTGCCCCTGGTGGATGTGAGCTGTCTGAAGCCTGCTGCCCAGGAGGCCAATGCCCCCCTGCGCTTCATGAGCTTTGATATCGAGTGCCTGCCCGACCAGGGCGAAATGCCCAGGGCGGAGACCTCGCCTGTCATATTGATCAGCATGGCCTTCCAGCCGCCCTACCTGGGACAGAAGGATCTGGTGCTGGTGGGAAAGGAGATCGACTGCCCCCGCCCCGATACTGCCGCCTGCCGGGATGAGTACGATCTGATCAGCCGTTTTTCCAGCATCATCCGGGACTACGATCCCGACGTCCTGGCGGGCTACAACTCCAATGAGTTCGATTTTCCCTACATCCAGGAGAGGGCCAGGCAGAAGCACGCCGACAGCCGGGTAGGCCGGGACGGCAGCTCCTGGTACATCAGGAAGATCGTCAGCCGCACCGATGTCTCCATCACCGGCCGGGTGGTGGTGGACCTGCTCCCTATTATCCGCTCCTCCTACAGCCTCAAGCAGTACACCCTGAGAAACGCGGCGGCGGAGCTTCTCAAGATGGAGAAGTACGATGTGGATCCCAAGGAGATCGAGGCCTTATGGCTGGAGAGAGAGGACGGCGCAGGCCTGAGGCGCTTCATCTCCTACTCCCGGCGCGATGCCGTGCTGGCCCTGCACATGCTGCTCGACCTGCGGCTCATGGACAAATACATCGCACTGGCGAGGGCCAGCGGCTCGCTGCTCCAGGACATAGTCAACGGCGGCCAGTCGGGAATGGTGGAAAACCTGCTTTTGCGCCGCTTCCGGGAGAGGGGCCGGGTGGTGCCTCCCAAGCCCGATGCCGATGTCTCCGACGAGCGCTACGTGGAGAACGAGGACCTCAAGGGCGGGGCGGTGCTGGTCCCGGAGAAGGGTCTGGTGGAGGACGTGGTCATACTGGACTACAAGTCGCTCTATCCGACCATCATGATGGCCCACAACCTCTGCTATTCGACCGTACTCAAAGACGGCTCAGCCGGCCCGGAGGGCGTCTCAGAGGGAGCAGAGGTACAGTCCGGCAGCAAAGAGAATGCCGCAGCATCAGGGATCATAACCGCACCATCCGGAGGCAGGTTCGTCTCCCCCCAGGTCTCGCCGGGAATCATGCCCGCCGTCC
Organism: Methanothrix sp.; assembly: GCA_035353195.1. Taxonomy (GTDB): domain Archaea; phylum Halobacteriota; class Methanosarcinia; order Methanotrichales; family Methanotrichaceae; genus Methanothrix. The sequence continues at coordinate 4,672 of DAOPZB010000112.1, forward strand.
TGCGGGAGCTGCTCGATGAGAGGACGCGGACCAAGAAGCTCATGAAGAAGGCCAGCGAGGACGAGCGCCGCTTTCTGGACGCCAGGCAGTATGCCATGAAGATCCTGCTCAACAGCTTCTACGGCTACTCCGGCTACGCCCGGGCCCGGCTCTACAGCCTGGCCCTGGCCAATGCCGTCACCTCCTTTGGCCGGGAGAACATCCTGCGCACGCAGAGGATCATAGACCAGATCGGCTCGGTCTATGTGATCGACGGCGAGGTGCTCTTCAAAGATGCCCTGCCCTTCGGCAAGGCGGCGGACAGGTGCTTTGACCTCTCCGTGGTCTACGGGGACACGGACAGCGTCTTTGTCCGGCTGCGGCCTTCCGGGCCGGAGGGGACTGCTGTCTCCCTCCAGGACGCGGAATTGATCGGCAAAATGATCGCCCAGACGGTGACTGCATCCCTGCCTGAACCCATGGAGCTGGTCTTCGAGGCCTTTGCCCGGCGGGGCATATTTCTAGCCAAGAAGCGCTATGCTCTCTGGGTCTTTGAGACGGCGGGCGAAGGCTGGAAGGACAGGATCAAGGTCCGGGGCATGGAGACGGTGCGCCGGGACTGGTGCGACCTGACCTCCCGGACGCTCAAGACGTGCCTGGAGCTGGTGCTCAAAGAGGGCAAGGTGGACGAGGCGGCGGAGCACGTTCGGTCCGTGGTGCTCCGGCTGCAGAATCTGGACCTCTCCCGCGACCCGGAGATCCTCCGGGAGCTGACTCTCACCCGCCGCTACACCAAGAGCTCCGGCTCCTACAAGAACAAGCAGCCGCACATCCAACTGGTGGAGAAGATCAAAGAGCGGGGCGGAACCGTCCCCGGCGTGGGCGACCGGGTGCCCTTCGTCATCATCCAGGGAAAGAGGGGCAAAAAGAATAAGGAGCTGTTCGTCAACCGGGCCGAGGACCCGGCCTATGTGCTGGAGAAGAAGATGCCCCTCGACACGGAGTACTACGTGGAAAAGCAGATCCTGCCCCCGGTGCTGCGCATATTCGAGAGCTTCGGGGTGGGAAGAGACAGGCTCTGCGTGGGGCGGGGGCAGAGCAATCTCTTCGCCTTCTCCGAGGGCGGGGTGCAGAAGGCAGCCAGACAGAAGTCGCTGTTTGATTTTTAGGAATGTTACTAAAAAAATTGTCGTCTCTTCGCTATTTCCTGTGGCTTAACTTGGTCTACTGTGTTTTCATGTGTTAATCTCATCTCTGTGCCTCTGTGTCTCTGTGGTTTTGTTCCGTAGCAGTAGGGCTAATTGTCGGCAACTTACTAACTAAACCACAGAGGCGCAGAGACACAGAGACAAA
>DAOPZB010000113.1:0-6003 GCA_035353195.1 Methanothrix sp.
GTAGCTCATGTTAGCTAAACAAATCTTTGGGGCAAGCGACATATGGCGTCATTTTGTTTAAGGATCTTTACTCCTTCGCGAGCATCCAAATGCCATTGCATGATAAGAACTCTGAACATTTTAGCTTACTCAATAATTCCCCAAATACATTTCATCTAGACTTGAATATATGGGGATTATCAACCGACAGATTATTTAATCTTAACACAGGAAAAATATAGGTTGCATGCTAAAATATCATTTAAATCAAGTCTGGGACCAACTAAGAGGCAAAAAGGCTCATCTGAAATACTTCCTTGAAGAAGTTCATATCGACGGTCTTCGGGGCATAAGGAATCTGAATGTGCGTTTTAATTATCCTGTGAGCGTCTTATCGGGGCCTAATGCCTGCGGAAAATCAACAATTTTATCTGCGTTAGCATGTGCATACAAAGTACCAGATAGCGGTCTTCGCGATTTTGTCCCCTCTACGCTATTTCCAGATTTTCTTCCAAATAATAAAGATTATCCATCCGATAATAATTCGCCAACAAGCCTTGAATTTTATTATATTCACGAAGGTGCCCGTTATCGCATGCGATGGTCGCGTGGGAAAAAGAATTGGAATAAGAGCTTCCTCGGTTTAATGTCAAGGCGACAACCAGAGAGAACGGTATATTTACGTACTATGTCGCATTTAAGCAATCCCTCTGAAGTACGAGGCGTACTTCAGCTTGGACAGCAGGAGGCAGTTAACAAAGAAGAGATATCTGTGGATCATCTGACTTTTGCACATCGAATTTTGCCTTTGCGCTACCTGCACTTGTTCAGGATGTCGCATAAGGATAAGGACTTGCTTTTTGCCGAAAGAGAAGATGCAGGACATCCTTTGTATTCAGAATTCCATATGTCAGCTGGTGAAAGAGCTATTTTAAGAATGTCAAAGGATATTTCAGGATATATTGATGCTATGATCCTGATTGATGAGATTGAGGCAGGATTACACCCATTCACTCAACAACAGATTATGTTAGAGCTTCAAAGACTCGCGCTAAGAAATAACCTACAGATCATTGTTACTACACACAGTCCGGTAATCATAGAATCCGTGCCAATAGAAGGTCGCATATTTTTGGAGCGCACTTCAGATAACAATGTTGAGGTCCATCCACCTTATCGGGATATCATCCAAAAAGCATTTTACGGTCGTTCAATAGACAAACTCTCAATATTATGTGAAGATGATGTAGCGGAAGCATTATTGCGTGGCGTAATGGATATTTTGAATCCTCGACTTAATCTCGCGCCATCTGATATCGAAGTAGGAAAAGATACTGGCAAAGACGAATTTCCAAGTCATGTGCGAGCACTGGCGAAGTTTAATCAACTCGAAAGCTTCATTTTTGTTCTTGATGGAGATGCCCACGACAAGGAAGCTGAAGTAAGGCAAGCGGCCTCAGCCAGTCTTCAGAAGATTAAGCTGCTATTTCTTCCAGGAACAAAGAGTCCGGAAGACTGGGTTTGGGAACAAATTAGACTTCATCCAATAGAGTATGCCGAAGAATTTAGTATAAACTCTGAGGCGTTTAGTCAATGTCTAGACAATATTGAGCGAACATATGAAGGAGCTGCCGACACGCCTAGAAATATTGCAAAAGGACGAATTATAACATTGGAGAAAGAATTAGCGCGAGAAAAAAGTGGGATTTGTCGTGCGGTAGGACGAAGAGAAGCAGGACGAAAAAGCGGAGAAATGCTTATTTTTGTAAAGGATATGGAAGAAGCGATTCAAGCATGGCGAAGTGAATCAATTTAGCATTGGGTTAGAACTGAGACTTATTCATAGCTAACGGCAGAGAAATACAGCTTCCCGCCGTGCGTTCTCCTGGCGAGCAGCCCGTCCTTCTCCATGATCTTGCAGTACTTGATGGCATCGCTCTCATCGAGGTCTGCCAGCTCGCCGATCTCCTGGAGAGTGCAGGGCCGGCGGGAGAGCAGAGCCAGCAGATGATCGCGAATGTGGGAGGGAACGCTCCAGTCCCAATCCGGTATCAGTTCGGCTCCGGGAAATATCTCCAGCATCCTCTCCATCTCCTCTTCAGAGAGAGCAGAAACCCGTTCTGCCGGTGGCCGCACCACGGTGTTGAGCTGAATTCGGTCCGGCCGGGTGGACTCGGCTGCCTGGGCGATCAGCTCCGCCTCGGAGTCGTTGATGCCCTTGACCAGCATCACCTCCAACCAGATCTCCCCGGAGAACTCCTTTCGAAAGTCCTTGAGCCCCTGGATCATGTCAGAGGCTAAAAGGCCCTGCGCCGGGCGGTTCACAGCGGCAAAGGCTTTCTCGCTGACCGCGTCCAGGGAGGGCAGGACCACATCCGCTCCGGCGACCTCCTTTCGCACCGCCGGGCTGGAGAGGAGGGTACTGTTGGTGATCACTGCCACGGGGGCGGAGACGATCTCCTTCGCCCTGGCCACCACCTCCCCCAGGTCCAGGCTGAGGGTGGGCTCGCCGGAGCCGGCGAAGGTGAGGTGGTCGAAGGGCTCATCCCGCCTGGCCTCGATCTCGGAGATGACCCGCCGGCTGGAGACGAACCGATCCCGGCAGGCGGTAAGGCAGGCGGTCCTGCCCAACTCACAGTAGACGCAATCGAGGTTACACGTCTTGTACTTGAGCAGGTCCACGCCCATGGACAGCCCCAGGCGGCGGGAGAGCACAGGCCCGAAGAGATACGCCATTAATCCGTCCTATTTTCAGTTTCCATTGATACCATCGCGTTACCATTTAACCTTATTTGCTCCGATAAAGCTTAAATGATGGTGAGCGGAATAATCAGCATGGATAAGGCTCGTGAACTTGTGAGTTTGCTCGGCAAGAGCGATGACTACTTCGAGAGGCAGAAGGCGGCCTGGGCTCTGGTCAACCTGGGGGAGGCAGCCGTGGATGAGGTTGCCGGCGCTCTGGAGAGCGGCGAGTTTTCCGATCTGCGATACAAATCGGCCTGGATCCTGGGAAAGATAGGCAGCAGCAGAGCCGTCGAGCCCCTCTGCCGGGCCCTGCTCAGCGACCCCGACCATGTCGTTCGCGAATGGTCCGCCGCCGCCCTGGAGGCTCTGGGAAAAGAGGAGGCCGCCTCCGCCCTTGCCCTGGCCATGAAGAGGGACAGCGCCAAAGACGTCCGCATGAGGGCAGCGATGGCCCTGCGCTCCCTGAGGGCATGGGAGGCCTTGAGGGGACTGCTCAGCCACTCCGAGCCTGAGATCCGGGGAATGGCCGCAACAGGCCTGGCCAAGATGCAGCACACCGATTCACTGTCAGATGTGGCCCGGCTGCTGGAGGACGAGGACGCAGAAGTCCGGCGCAGAGCTGCTGCCTTCATGGGTGAGGCCTTTGCCCCGGAAGCGCCGGAGAAGAAATCATCTGGGCGAGAGTCGCCTCAAAAAGATATCAAAGCGGTAAAAGACATCGACTGCAAAGAGCCTCTGATCTGCCTGGAAAAAGCCCTTCAGGATAAAGAGAGCACAGTTCGCTGCGAGGCTGTCAAGTCCCTGGGCAGGATCAGGGGAGAGGCGGCCTGCGATATGGCTCTCTCGGCCCTGAAGGATGAGGATTGGGACGTCCGCTACGTAGCAGTCACTACCCTGGGAGAGATAGGACACAAGAAGGCCTTGGATCGGCTGGTGGAGGTCATGTTCGGGGCGGAAGACGAGGAGATCCGGGCCTGGGCGGCCTGGAGCCTGGGGGAGATCGGCGATGAAAGGGCCATCGAGCCCCTGCAGAAGGCCTACAAGACCTGTCCCCTGGAGGTCATGAAGAAGGCCAAAGACTCCCTGGAAGAGGTCTTCAAGGTGAAGGTGTAACTCAGCCTGATGGGATGGTTCTGAGGAGGATGGCAATCTTCAGAAAAGGTGCGGAGGATCAGCTATGAACGGCGCAATATGCGACACGAAAGATAACTGGACTAAACAGGAGCGGGAGATCGCCCGCCAGGCATTTGATGCCGCTTCCGGAAGGGAGAGAGCAGCAATCCTGGAGCGCGTCCGCAAGATGGCTTTGAGAGAGGGAGACGCTCGTGTCATCTGGGCCATCCACGACTATCTCTCAAAGAAGAGAAAGGAGATGGACGAGAAATACGACTTCCGCTATTCCCAAATAAGACGGGTATTCGGCATTCTGCTCGCCGAGGGGTGGATGAAATGGGAGGACCTGGAGGGCATCTCCCCGGACAAACTGGATGAGATCAGAATTGCGGCTGAGGTATTCTCAAGTTAGATTGATGAGATTGAAAATGAATTGACCTCTTGCCCGTTGTCCGACCGCCAGGTATTTAGCAATCCTTCCTCAACTCTATCTCATCAGGGCATTGATTCAGATTGAACTTTAGACTTACTACGAAGCTCTATTTTCTGGTTAGTACCCCGTAGCTTCCCAAAAGCACCTTATCGCCGCTTCTATGCGGCTACTAATATTCATTCGAGGATAATTAAATGTCATTCGGTAATCTAAATATCATAGATCCCCTGGAGCGCGCTCTTGCTAACGAGGGATACACAGCACCCACACCCATTCAGGCACTGGCCATACCTCACCTCCTTGCGGGCAAAGACCTGATGGGAATTGCCCAAACAGGCACAGGCAAGACGGCGGCCTTTGTGCTTCCCATTCTGCAAAAGATCACCGAGGTCGGAAAGGACCTCGCTCCAGGATCGCCGCGCGTGCTGGTTTTAGCGCCCACGCGGGAGCTGGCCGCCCAGATAGATGACAGCTTTGCCACCTACGGGCGGTTTCTCAAGTTCAGGCATACCGTCATCTTCGGAGGCGTAGGCCAGGCTCCCCAGGTGAAGATACTTTCCAGGGGCGTGGACGTGCTGGTAGCCACACCCGGTCGGCTGCTCGACCTCATGAACCAGGGATTCGTCAAGCTGAAGGCGGTGGATTTCTTCGTGCTCGATGAGATAGACAGGATGCTGGATATGGGCTTCATCAGGGATGTGCGCAAGATCGCCCAGGCCCTGCCCAGGAAGCGCCAGTCGCTCTTCTTCTCGGCTACCCTCTCTCCGGAGACGGGGGAGCTGGCGGGAGGGCTACTCTCCGACCCGGTGAGGGTGGAGGCAGCGCCACAGGCCAGCACATTGGAGTCAACTGAGCAGCAGGTCCTGTTTGTGGATAGCGATCGAAAGAATCCGCTGCTCTTGAAGGTCTTTGAGCAGCAGGATATGCAGCGCGTCTTGATATTCACCCGCACCAAGCACCGGGCGGACAGAGTCGCCGTCATGCTGTCCAAAAACGGCATCAAAGCCGATGCCATTCACGGCGACAAGTCGCAGAGCCAGCGCACCCGGGCCATGCACAGCTTCAAGTCTGGACGGTTGCAGGCGCTCGTCGCCACAGACATCGCCGCACGCGGCCTTGATATCGACAACATCAGCCATGTCATCAATTACGACATGCCGGTCGAGCCGGAGAGCTATGTTCACCGCATAGGCCGCACGGGGCGGGCCGGAGCCAGAGGCGTAGCCTTTTCATTCTGCTCGGCGGAGGAGAGGAGCTTTTTGCGGGGCATTGAGAGGCTCACCCACGCCCAGATAGATGTCATGGCGCACCAGTATCACTCCGAGGCCGCCAAAAATGCGTCCGGAGCGGCCGCCAGGCCGGCGGCCAGAGCAGGAGGCAGGGGCGGATCGCCGGGATTCAGACAGGAGAGCAGACGAGATGGCAGGCAGGATGGCAGGCAGGGATCCGGTCAGTCAGTCAGGCATTCAGTCAGACAGCCGGCGAAGACGACAGCAGGACTGCCCAATCGATCCAGAGCCAGCGTAAGAGATGCCGGGCAGACGAGGGCAAAGCCGGGGGCAATGCCGTCGGCAAAGCGACCGATGGCCACGGTTAGAGATGCTGTGCCGGCACCAATAGTGAGATGCGCAGAGAGAAATGTGCATCAGGTGAGGAGAGGCTAGCCAGGGATCTCTCTTTGCTGTTTTTTTTCTGGATACACTGCATATTTGCACTGCATTGTAATAATATCA
>DAOPZB010000114.1:0-5945 GCA_035353195.1 Methanothrix sp.
TCCATGGGCAGCTTGATCTCCCTCTTTCGGGACAGCGTGCTCATCTCCCGGCGCAAGAACTTTCCCTCCCGCACAGTGGCCTTGGCGTCGATGTAGAGGCTGTCCTCGGTCACCCGCAGGTCGATGCTCTCCTTGGCCGCACCGGGCAGGGAGATGAGGGCGACCAGCTCCTCCTCCGTCTCCATGAGATCTACCGCCGCCAAATCATGGCTCTTGACATCGGAGATCTCGCTGGTGACGTCTCCCAGGATCTTCTTGGCCGCCTGGCTGGCCTGGCTGGACATCCTGGCCGCCTCGACCGCTGCCTTGCCTATGACGCGCTCCAGATCGCTGCTGCCTGAAGAATCTGATTTCATGCTGGAAGTATAGTCCCTCTCATCATAAAACCTTTTGCTCGGCCTTTTCCGCGGGCCTTATGAACCGCCCAAAACCGGGCCGCCCCTGGATCTCGCCATCGAAGACCACCGTTCCCCGCAGGATGGTCATCCTGGGGAATATGGCCTGCATCCCCTGGTAAGGGGTCCACTCCGCCCGGCTGTGCAGCCTCTCTGCGTCTATCCTGGAAACGGCCTTGCTGTCCACTATCACCAGATCGGCGTCCCTGCCAGGCTCAATTCGGCCCTTGCCGGCCAGGCCGAATATCTCCGCCGGCCTGCTGGCCGAGGCGTCCACCAGCCTCTCCAGGCTGAGCATGTTCCTCTTCACAGCCATGAGCATGATGGGCAGCATTGTCTCCACACCGGGAACGCCGGGCGGAGCCTGCCAGATCTCCTCCCTCTTCTCCTCCGGCAGGTGTGGCGCATGATCCGAGGCCAGGATGTCGATGCCGACATTGCCGCCGGACGGGCCGCCCCGCAGCTCCTGCCAGAGGGCATCGCAGTCCGCCTGGGAGCGCAGGGGCGGATTCATCTTGAGAAACGATCCCTTTTCATGATAGTCTTTGGCGGTGAAGAGGAGGTGGTGAGGCGCGACCTCGCTGGTGACCGCCCGGCCTTCCTGCCGGGCCTCGAGCACCTTTTGTAGCCCCAGGGCCGAGCTGAGGTGGCAGATGTGCAGGCGGCCGCGCCGCCCCTCAACCGCCAGGGCCTTTTCTATGGCCACGGCCTCCGCCCTCGCGGGCCGCGCCCGGGAGTAGGCTTCAGGCTCCTGGCAGTTGAGGAGCAAGGCAGTGCTGTCCCTGATGATCTGCCCGTCCTCGGCATGCAGGCAGGCTAAAAGGCCCTCTTTATCCGCCTGCTCGAGTATTCGCTGCATCTGCTCATCGCTGTGCTCATAAGAGAATATCTCGCCGATGGCCGCCGCCCCGGCAGCCGCCAGGGCTGGGACGTCGCCCGGCCCGCCGTTTAGGCAGAAGTCAACTATGGACCTGTGCCGGGCAATGTCCAGCTTGAGGGCGAAGGAGCGGGCATCCAGCGTCCGCGGGTCGGTGTTGGGCTGGTCTATGACCGCCGTCACCCCTCCCGCAGCCGCAGCAGCCGATCCGCTGGCCCAGTCCTCCTTGTAGTTGGGCCCCGGATCCCGAAAGTGCACATGAGCGTCGACCGCCCCCGGCAGCACCAGCATCCCTGCCGCATCGATCCTCTCCTCTGCATGGTGCGACCCGCCCAAAGCCCCTATCCTTCCGTCCCTGATCCAGATGTCAATGCTCATCAGGCCGCGGGAAGTGAAGACCCGGCCGTTCTTTACCGCCAGATCATAATTTATATCCAAACCTCCTCAGCAGGCTCCTCCTCTCCGCCACCTGTTCCGGCCCCTCCGCGCCCCTGGGGGGCAGGCCGTCGACGACGCCCATGATGCCCCGGCCCAGATTCGTCTCGGCCACGATAACCTGGAGGGGATTGGCGGTGGCACAGAATATGCCGCAGACCTCCTGCACCGACTTCACGGCATTGAGGACGTTGATGGGAAAAGCTCCCTTCATGAGCAGCACAAAGGTATGGCCGCAGGCCAGAGCCAGCGAGTCCTCCCTGGCGGCATCTATCAGGCCCTGGTCGTTTCCCTCTGTGCGCACCAGGCAGTCCCCGCTGGCCTCGGAGAAGGCCACGGCGAACTTCGCCGCCGGGACAGTCCCTGCCATGACCTCGTAGATGTCCTCTGCCGTCTTGATGAAATGGCTCTGCCCTAAAATCAGGTTCGCCCCTTCCGGGATCTTCATCTCCACAATCTTAAGCTGAATATCCTGCATCATACCTACCTTCCAAATTTTAGAATTCAGAATTCCTTGATATAGGACTGTATCTGGAAGGAACTTATACTTTAGGGAGATGCGGGCCTGGCAGGCTGAGCAGGCCCGCCTCCCCTGACGCACTTATTTATTCCGCAATCCCTTCTTGGGCCCGGCGGACTGCCTGGCGATCTGCTGGCTCTTCTTGGTGATGAATTTCGAGGTCAGATAGTAAACCACCACAAAGAGGACCGTCGAATAAGCAGCCATGCTTATGGAGGCAACGATATTCATCTTCAGCAGGAAATAGGAATAGGGGATGGATATCAAGAGCACCAGAACGCCGGCTATGGCCGCCTGTTGCATCAGAGTATACTGCCGAAAGCGCATCATTATTTCGGCATATGATCTTCCAAAATCTACCACGGGTCTTTCACCTCATCGACTTTTAGCATCCCGGCTCTGTTCATATATAGCCTTGTCCACCAAAGCCCTGAGAGGGGAGCCAATACCATCAGATTGGCCAGGCTGGCGATCAATGAGAGGGGCTGTCCTCCCGCCCCTTCACCTGCCGCTCCGCCGATCATCTGCAGGCCTGTGGAGAGGGCGGTTACCACCAGCCACATCACGAATACGTCGAACTTGTTGTACCTGAAGAACCTTATGGCCGCCCGCAGGGCAGAGACGGGCCCCAGATTCTCCACTACCAGGGCATAGGGTGCAGCGATCAGGATAACTGATACCGCCAGTGCATAAAGCAGGAACAGCAGCAGGCCAAATATCAATGATCCCGCCGTTCTGGCATCTGCCGCCAGGGGATTGGGGTATAATGCAATAGCAGGGAGAAGGGCGACCATTCCTGCGAAGGTGATCAATCCTATGAGCAGCGTGGCCAGGAACATATTCCGGAAATATTTTCTCCCGGAAGACCACATCTCTGCCGTATCCGACCTTCCCGTCTCCAGGGCCTGCCTGGCCATGCCTATGGCTCCTGCGGAGAAGAAGGAATTGATCAGCGAAATGAGCAGCATCACACCCAGAAAGAGCAGAGCGGCTGATGTCAACTGCGCGGCATCAAGGCCGGAGAGGATGCTCTCCATCTGAGCCTGCATAAGAGTCGCATTCTGAGAATCCTCAAACATCAGGGCATCGAATCCTTCAGGCATGAGGACCATAAAGATGGCCGCCACGAAAGCCATGAGCATCAGCATGGACAGGATGATGCTGAAGAGAAAGGGCAGGCAAAGATTCAGGTTTTTCTTCCAGACGGAAAAACCCCGGCTGAGCAGCTCGCCGATATCCTCCATTTCTCAGCCCTCCACGCTATTCCAGATGGTGTCGCCCACATGGTGCAGCGATTTTACTGCCTTTCCGTCGCTCTTGCTTTCGCTTTTTCCTTCGCTATTCACTTCACTTCCCACCTCGCCCTTGCCGCCCTTGCCTCCGCCCTTCATCTCCGCGCCCGGCACCAGTGCCCGGCCAATGGCCAGAGGCTTTTTATGCCTCTCCTCCACCACTATCACCAGGTCGCCTATGGCTATTTCAGTGTCCGCAGAGACTATTCCCGGCTTCATGATGTCCGCGCCGTTCACCACGAACCGCACCGCTCCGGCATCTACCACCACCAGCCTCCTTTGGGGAGCCAGTTCGATGGCGCCCATTACTGTGAAGAACGGCTGGTCGTCTACCATCATCAGTAAAGGCCGCCCATCGACGAAGATGATGTCCACACCCTCATCGCTTACTGCCATCTCCAGAGACGATTTGCGCAGGCGGGATGAGTCCTCCAGCAAGGGCTCAATGCTGGCAATGATCCTCCTGGCGTCGCTGCCCCTGAGGTGGTGCCTGGATTTTGTCTTCATAGCCTGGGAGATATCCCGATAGGTTTAAATATGCAACGAGCACGTCTCCAGTTTGAAGCCTTTTGCGGTTATCATCGCTGGAGAGAGGTTTAATGGGTCAGAGACCGCTTGATATTCTGAATGAATCACTGAATGGCCCCGTCATAGTTAAGCTCAAGGACGGTAGGGTTTTTCGGGGAGAGCTGCAAGGTTACGATATACACATGAACCTGGTGCTCGAAAAAACTGAAGAAGTGGCAGAAGGGGCGGTCGCACGCAAGATTGGAACTGTAATCGTGCGAGGAGATAACGTTGTGTATATTTCACCCTGAGGTGTTTTAGATGACTAAAGGTACTCCTTCTATGGGCAAGCGCCAAAAGAAATCGCATATCCGGTGCAGACGCTGTGGTAGCATATCATTTAACTTCAAGAGAAAGGTTTGTGTTCAATGCGGTTTCGGCATGTCGGCCAAGCTGCGAAGTCACAAGTGGATGAGAAAGGCAGATTACTGAGGGCTGCAACTAGCATTACTGCTGTTGCCGGTTGTTACCAGAGGCGCAAGTTTGCACGATGCCTGCGGCGTTGTCGGAATCTCCTTTAATGAGACGGGCAATAATGTGGCCAAGTCCATCTATTATGCCCTTTATGCCCTGCAGCACCGCGGACAGGAGGCAGCAGGCATATCGGTGCACGACGGCAAGGCCATTCGCACCCATCGGGGTATGGGCCTGGTCTCCGAGGTATTCGATGATGCTCAGATTGCGCTCCTGCGTGGCCAGGTGGGCATAGGCCATGTGCGATATCCCACATCCGGGCGGTCGTGCATAGAGAACAGCCAGCCTCTGCTGGTCAAGTACAAGGATGGGGCCATTGCCGTAGCACATAACGGCAATCTGGTCAACTCCTGTCAGCTCAGGGAGCAACTTGAGTCGGCGGGTGACATATTCTATTCTACCTCCGACACCGAGGTCATAGCTCATATCTTCGTGAAAGAGCTGCTGCGCTTCGACTTGCAGGAGGCGGTGCGGTCCCTCATGAGGCGGATTGTGGGCTCTTATTCGCTGGTATTCCTCTGGGGGGACACTGTCCTCGCCGTGCGCGACCCCCTCGGCATCAAGCCATTATGCATCGGCCAGCTCGACTCCGGCCTGATGGTGGCTTCAGAGAGCGCGGCCATTGACACCCTCAACGGAAAGCTTTTGCGCGATGTAAAGCCCGGCGAGCTGGTGGTCATACGGCACGGACAGATGCAATGCTATCAACTGTCCCGCCTGCCCAACGCGGCACACTGCATTTTCGAATACATCTACTTCGCCCGCCCGGACAGCATCATGGACGGCCGACTGATATACGACGTAAGGGTGAACATCGGGGCTAATCTCGCCCGCGAGCACCCGGCCGACGCCGATACAGTCACGCCTATACCCGACTCCGGGATCACACTGGCCGTGGGCTATCACCAGCGTTCCGGAATCAGGTACAGGGAGTGCCTGATGAAGAACCGCTACATCGGCCGGACGTTCATCATGCCCGACCAGAGCATGAGGGAGACGGCAGTTCGGCTCAAGATGAACACCATCCGCCCCAACATCGAAGGGCATAAACTGGTGCTCGTGGACGACTCCATTGTGCGGGGCACCACCAGCCGCAGGATTGTGAACATGGTGCGGGCCGCGGGGGCCAAAGAGGTGCATGTGAGGATCGGAAGCCCCCCCATCATGGCGCCGTGTTATCTCGGAATCGACATGGCCAGCCGAGAGGAGCTGATCGCCGCTTTCAAGACTGTGGCCGGGGTCGAGGCGGTGATCAACGCCGACTCTCTGGGCTACGTCAGCCACAAGGGCCTGGTGGACGCCGTGGGCATTCCCAGAGAAAACCTGTGCATGGGCTGCCTGACCGGCCTGTATCCGGTGGAGATCCCCGGCGAGAAGTGCCTGGC